>CAIZYO010000132.1 GCA_903937225.1 uncultured Chloroflexota bacterium
AGGATCACGCGAGTCACGGTGATCGCGGTGAACATGGAGCAGAGCACGCCGATAATGAGAACGAGCGCGAAGCCCTTGATCGTGGAGGATCCGAAGTAGAAGAGGATAAATGCGGTGATCAAGCTGGAAACGTTCGAATCAAGACTGGAGTTCCATGCCCGACTGAATCCCGCTTCAACGGCGGGAACTATCTTCTTGCCGATCCGAAGCTCTTCTTTGGTCCGCTCAAAGATCAAGATGTTTGCGTCCACCGCCATGCCAATGGAGAGGACGAATCCCGCGATCCCTGCGAGCGTCAGCGTGACAGGGACAATGCGGAAGAGTGCGAGGACAATCAGCATGTAGAAGATGAGCGCCACTGAGGCAACCGCACCAGCCAGCCGATAGTGGAAGAGCATGAAGAGGAAGACGAGCAGAATTCCAACCGCCCCTGCGAAGAGGGCCTGCCCCAGGAAGGCGGCCCCAAGCGTCGCCTTAACTTCGGTGACGCCGATCTCAGCGATTGGGAACGGAAGTGAACCGAACTTAAGGATGGTCACAAGGCTGTTCGCCTCTTCAAAGGCGAAGCCGGCACCGCCGCCGCCACTGATCTGGCCTTCGCCGCCGGTGATTGCACTCTGAATGTACGGGGCTGATACAACAGTCCCGTCGATCACGATCGCAAAGTACGAGCCAAGGTTGGCGCCGGTGTACGTTGCAAAAAGATCGGCCCCCTCTTGCTTCAGCGTGAAGGCAACGACGCGTTGGCCAACGTCATCCGTTGCGACGCTCGAGCTGGCGATCTGATCGCCAGAAAAGAGTGGCGTAAGCGTTGCGTCGTCAAGCACTGCACCTTGAGTAGGAACTGGCTTGGTTCCCTGAATTGGCTGACCCGTCGCGATATCTACCGATCCGTAAGTTTCCGGAGGGAGCGGGACGAAGTCTAGGCGGCCGGTTGTGCCAAGCAGGGCACGGATGGCGTCAGGATCACTGACACCTGGGAGCTCCACGATGATGCGGTCGCTCCCCTGTGTCTGTACGAGCGGCTCCGCAACGCCGGTTGAGTTCACGCGGCGCTCGATGATGTCTCGGATGGTCGCGACGTCCGCTGGCGTAGCGACCACGTCGCCAACTGGCTGCACCTGATACTCAACGCGAAGTCCGCCGCGCAGGTCAAGGCCGAGCTTTGTCTCAATGAGGCGCGACCCTTCTGGGGCGCGGCTGTCAGGGAGGCGAAGGTTTGGGAGTAGGTCAATCGCCAAGGCGAGGAGGCCGATCGCCAGGATCATATAGGGCGTGTACTTGCGCATTTGAGGAATCCTAGCAGGGGCGCCGATCAGCGTCGGTCGGCGGCGAGTGCGGCAAAGACCGTCGCGGCGAGGCGCTCACCCACCCCAGGGACAGCCGCGATCTCTGCTTCGCTCGCGGCAGCAACACCCGCGACCGAGCCGAAGCGCCGCAACAGCGCCTTACGCCGCGTCGGGCCGAGTCCAGGGATGCTGTCCAGCCGGCTGGTGGTCGCAGCCCTGCTTCGAAGTGTGCGGTGATAGCCGATCGCGAAGCGGTGGGCCTCATCACGCAACCGCTGCAAGAGGCGCAGTCCTGGGTCGGTTGCAGGAAGGAGGAGCGGCGTTGCTGTCTCCGGGAACCAGATCTCCTCACGCTCTTTCGCGAGCCCAATGAGCGGGATGGCAAGGCCTGCAGACGCCATGACCGCGGCCGCTGCCGCAACCTGACCGCGACCGCCGTCAATCACCAAGAGGTCAGGGAGCGCCCACGCTCGCGCCTCCGCCTCTCCCGCCTTCTCAGAACCTCCCGACGCGCTGCGTGCAAAACGACGCGTCAACGCTTCACTGTGCGCAGCAAAGTCGTCCTGCCCCTGCACGCCTTTGATCTTGAAGCGGCGGTATTCCTTCGGCGCGAGACGACCGCCCTCGGCAACGGTGAGTGAGGCAACGGTGAACGATCCTTGAATCGTTGAGACATCCGTGCACTCAATGCGCGCTGGTGGGCTGGGAAGGTTGAGCGCCGTTGTCAGCGCCGCAAGTGCCGCTTCGGCACGTTCGCGATCCGCATCATCCTCCGCCTCACTACGGATCAGCGCTTCGTGCGCATTTCGCTCAGCGAGGCGCAAGAGGCGAACTCGATCACCGCGCAACGGAACGCGCAGCTCCACGCGGTCTTCGCGACGTGCAGCGAGGAACGCGACGGTCTCAACGTCGCGGATCTCAACCGCAGTGGCAATGGACGGCGGAATCTCGCCCGCCCGCGCGTAGTACTGGCTCACGAAGGCAGTGAGCAGCTCCTCGTCACTCGCCCCCTTCCCGTCAAGGCGGTGGACATCACGCCCAACAAGTGCCGCATCACGGACCTGGAAGCATGCGATCGCCGCCCGCTCTCCCAGTCGCGCAATGCCAAGGATGTCTTCGTCAGGTCGCCCCGCGGGTGCGACGCGCTGCGCCTCAAAGCTCTGCTCAAGCGCGCTGATCGCATCACGCAGCCGGGCGGCGTCTTCAAATGCCTCGCGCTCACTCGCACGTTCCATCTGACTCTGTAGCACCGTGACCGCACCACGCGATCGCCCGCCCAAGAAGAGTTCGAGCCCTTTGATCTCTGCGCCATATTCGGCCACGGTCACGTTTCCAAGACACGGGCCCTGGCATCGCTTCAGATGAAAGAGGAGACATGGTCGTTCGAGCGCGCGCTGCTCTTCGGCGATGGAGATCTCACACGTTCGAAATTGAAAGAGGCGACGTGCCGCCTCCATCGCGGTGCTCACCGCGCTGAAGCCGGTGTACGGCCCAAAGTATCGAGATCCATCTCGGACGATTCGTCGAGTTCGCTCCACCCGCGGATACGGCCCAGGGGTGACGCGGATGTACGGATATCCACGATCGTCGCGCAGTCGCACGTTGTAACGCGGGAGGTGCTTACGAATGAGCGTCGCCTCAAGGAGGAGCGCCTCCTGCACTGAATCGGTCACCGTCCACTCAAGCGAAGCAACCTGATCAATCGCATCTCGGATGCGATGCGCCCCTGGCGTGGTGTTGGTGTGCCAGTAGCTGCGGACGCGCTGGGTCAGGTGCGAAGCCTTCCCCACGTAGATGATCTTCCCGTCTGCATCCGAGAAGAGGTACACCCCTGGAGCGTCTGGGAGCACCCTCAGTGCGGCGGAGATTGCCTCGGGGATCATCGAGCCCTACGCATCTGCGCGACGCAGAGGCCGCGCACGATGGGCGGCACGCCGATTCAAGATCCGCAGAACTTCATCGAGCGCCTCACGAAGTGCGATCGCAAGAGGCGGCTCAACATAGTCTGCGAGTCCATCGCCTGGACCAAGTGCGGCTCGTGTTGCAACCGCGCTCTTTCGGAGCGCCTCGCCGCTCGAATCGCGTAGCGCTGCTGCATGACGAGCCAGCGGTGCGAAACGAAGACGGAGCGGTTCCGTTGGGAGTGCGCTCATCACCTGATCAACGAGAAGTGCGGCGTGGAGTCCCGCCTGATCGAGCTGTGCATCCGCGTGCCGAGGGAGTTCCGCCTCCGCCATGCCTACTCCAGCGACCGGATCGGCTCACCGCGCAGCGCAAGCGCAAGGTATCGCCCCGTATGGCTCGCCTTCACCTTCGCGACCTGCTCAGGCGTCCCTTCTGCGATCAACTCACCACCACGATCACCACCATCTGGACCAAGATCGATCACCCAGTCGGCGGTCTTGATCACATCAAGGTTGTGCTCGATCACGATGACGCTGTTTCCGCCATCGACCAGTCGGTGCAGCACCTCAAGGAGGCGCTCAACATCGGCAAAGTGCAGGCCCGTGGTTGGCTCATCCAGGATGTACGCCGTGCGCCCAGTAGAGCGACGCGCGAGTTCGGTCGCGAGCTTAATGCGCTGTGCCTCCCCGCCAGAGAGTGTCGTTGCTGGCTGGCCGAGCCGCAGATAGCCGAGGCCCACCTCGCTCAACGTCTTCAGGCGATTCCGGATGGCAGGGATCGCATCGAAACGCTCCAGTGCGTCTTCAACCTGAAGCTCAAGCACATCGGCGATCGTCATCCCCTTCCAGGTGACATCGAGCGCCTCGCGGTTATAGCGCTTTCCGCGGCACGTCTCACATGGGACGTACACATCGGGGAGGAACTGCATCTCAATCTGCAAGATGCCGTCGCCCGCGCAGGTCTCACAGCGCCCGCCCTTGACGTTGAAGGAGAAGCGGCCAGCCGAGTAGCCACGCAGCCGCGCCTCTTGCGTCGCGGCGAAAAGTTCACGGATCGGCGTGAAGAGGCCCACATACGTTGCAGGATTTGAGCGTGGTGTACGGCCGATCGGACTCTGATCAATCTCAATCGCCTTATCAATCTGGTCGAGCCCCGTCACACGTTCGTGAGCACCAGGCCGCTCTTTCGCACCATGGAGCTTGCGCGCGATCGCCTTCTGCAAGATGTCGGTCACGAGCGTGCTCTTTCCGCTCCCAGAGACTCCAGTGACGGCGATAAAGCGACCAAGAGGGAACTCCACATCGAGCCCCTTCAGGTTGTGTTCGCGCGCCCCCTTCACCACGATGCTCTTCCCGCTCCCCTTCCGTCGTGTTGTCGGAATCTTCACGGCACGATCGCCACGGATGAATGCACCGGTGATTGACTCCTTTGCGTCGGTGAGCGCCTTCAGGGTGCCGTTCACCACCACCTTCCCACCAAGCTCGCCGGCGCCTGGGCCAATGTCCACGATCCAGTCCGCGGTGCGGATCGTCTCTTCATCGTGCTCAACCACCAGCACCGTGTTCCCGAGGTCGCGGAGGCGCAGGAGCGTCGTGATGAGACGCGCGTTGTCGCGTTGATGCAAGCCAATCGATGGCTCGTCAAGGATGTAGAGGACACCGACAAGGCGTGAACCAATCTGCGTGGCGAGGCGGATGCGCTGCGCTTCACCGCCCGAGAGCGTGGTGGCGGTGCGATCCACGGTGAGGTAGTCAAGTCCAACATCTACGAGGAAGCCAGCCCGTTCGGCAATCTCTTTGACGATCGCCTTCGCGATCGTTCGCTCACGTTCGCCGAGGAGTGGTGTCAGTGCGTTAATCCAGGTGGTGAGCTCGCCGATCGGCATCGCCGCAACCTCCGCGATGTTCTTCTCGGCAACCCGCACGGCGAGCATCTCTGGTTTTAGGCGGCGGCCCTTGCACTCGGGGCAGGGGCGGCTGACCATGTAGCGCTCAATCTCAACGCGCACGAGCTCGGAGTCCGTTTCGCGGTGGCGGCGCTCAAGATTGGCGATGATCCCCTCGAATGCCGCCTTGTACGTGTTCCGATAGCTCGCGTTCTCATAAGTGACGGTGAAGCGATCCTCGCGTTCGGCGTTGAGGAGATACTCCTGCGCCGTGGCGGGGAGCTCACCGATCGGCGTCTTCGGGTTCCACTTCTTCGCCTTCATCGCCGCGGTGACCACCTTCAGGTACCAGCTCCCCTCTGGAGAGCGCGACCACGGCACGAGTCCCCCTTCAAGGACCGACTTCTCCGGATCAATCACGCGTTCCGGATCTACCTCAAGACGGAAGCCGAGTCCTGTGCACTCGGGGCATGCGCCGTGCGGCGAATTGAAGCTGAAGGAGCGCGGCTCGAGGTCGTCCATCACCGTTCCGTCATATGGGCAGCCGAGCTTCTCGCTGAAGAGTCGCTCCTCGAACGTTGGCTTAGAGCCCTCCGCGGCGGCCGAGGAGATGATGACGAGGCCTTCGCCGAGCTTCAGCGCCGTCTCGACAGAATCGGAGAGCCGGCTGCGATCTTCTGGCGGAAGTGGCTTCCCCTTCTCATCAACGGGTCGCCGCACAATAAAGCGATCGACCACCACCTCAATGCTGTGTCGCTTCTTCTTGTCGAGTTTCGGTGCGTCGTCCAGGTCGTACAGGGTGCCGTTGACACGGACGCGGCTGAATCCCGCCTTCCGGGCGGCGTGGAAGAAGGTCTCTCCTTCACCCTTCCGGTCGCGAAGCACTGGACCGAGCACGAGAAGGCGTGTCCCGTCAGGGAGTTGCAGGATCTCATCAACAATGTGATCAAGGGAGACTCGGCTGATGGGGCGATCACACTTCGGACAGTGCGGCGTCCCAGCACGCGCGTAGAGAAGTCGGAGGTGATCCCAAATCTCGGTGATCGTCCCTACGGTTGAACGCGGGTTGCGCGAGGAGCCCTTCTGGTCAATGGAGATAGCAGGCGAGAGGCCATCAATGAGGTCCACATCCGGCTTCTCCATCTGGCCAAGAAATTGCCGTGCATAGGCGGAGAGGCTCTCCACATAGCGGCGCTGCCCTTCGGCGTAGATCGTGTCAAAGGCGAGGCTCGACTTGCCGGATCCAGAGATTCCCGTCACCACCACAAGTCGGTCGCGGGGAATCTCAAGGTCAATCCCCTTCAGGTTGTGCTCGCGTGCACCACGGATCACGATCTTCTCTTGTGCCACTTCAGCCCCTTCTGCGCGGACGCTCGCCGCGGCGCTTGATCACGTTCGGGGTCACGCTCGGATCCCAGGTGCGTCGCCGTGAGAGTACCGAATCGGTGCCGCTCGGCTGCTCTGGGGCTGCTGCAACCTCATCAGACTCCTCATGCTCATCACGGAGACCAGGGAGCCAATCACCTGCGGTGTCGAGGGCTGGCGCAAGCACGGTGCGCGCTGTCCCACTCGCAACACGTCGCGGCATCAGATCCCTCCCCCGAGGCTCAGCTGCGTCATCAGCGGCGCGTTCTGCGAGTCGCGCAATCCTCACCGCAGCGTTCTCTTCGAGGACTCCCTGCCGGAGGCTGCGTAGTTCATCGCGAATTGATGCAGCACGTTCAAACTCAAGCTCTTTTGCAGCGAGTCGCATCTGCGCCTCGAGCTGCTTGACCATCTTTTCAATCTCGCTTCGTCCGATCTCACTGAGCGCTCCACCCTTCCCGCCAGCGTACGAATCAGCCTTCTCGGCAACACTGC
>CAIZYO010000133.1 GCA_903937225.1 uncultured Chloroflexota bacterium
CGTCTCGGTACTGCCATCGGCGTAGCATTGCACGGCGCACGGGTTTAGTGATCAGGCGTGGCTGAAGAGGCCTCCAGGGACCTCTAGTGCCGAGGCGAATGGGAGTGTGCTCCACGAATCGTCAAATGCTTCGATCGTCCACGCGCCGCTGCGGCGTGAGAAGGCGATCACGAGCGTTGCGTCCTGAGTCTCTAGCTCCCAAAGGGTGCGAGGGCCGGAGTCGGCACGGTAGGCACCGTGCTCTTGGCGCAAGGCGAGCACCTTCGTCACCTTGCGGACGATCCCCTCAAAGGCGACCGCCTGAGGAGTCCCTGTCCACCAGTGCGCGGTCACCTTGACCGTGACTGGAGCAATCTGCTGCATTGCCATTTCATGCCTCCCGCCCCGTGGGGCCCCCTTCCGGGGTCTGCTGCGAACTAGAACATCTGTTCGGCACGGCTAGTGTCATAGAACATCTGTTCTCTGTCAAGGGGCTGTTTTTGGAAGGTGTGCGAGAATCCCCGCACCAGCGCGGGGGCCTCTCCCCGTCCCTAAGGAAGGAGCGCATCGTGAAGGTCATCCTCACCGCCAACGTCCCAAAGGTCGGCAAGGCCGGCGAACTCAAAGAGGTGGCGAGCGGGTACGCCCGGAACTACCTGATCGCCAACGGCCTCGCCATCCCTGCGATCGGCGGGGCGGCGAATCGTGTCGCGGCGGAGATCGCCTCACGGGCCACCAAGGTTGATCGCGTCAAGCAGGAGGCGGAGGAATACGCCAAGAAGATCAGCGCCACCGCCCTCACCATGGGGGTGAAGGTCGGCGAAGGCGGGAAGCTCTTCGGCTCCATCACCAACAAGGAGATCGCTGACGCGCTCGAGCGCCGCGGCATCACCGTGGAGAAGCACCAGGTCCTTCTTGATGAACCGCTGAAGCAGCTCGGCACGTACAAGGTGCAGGTCAAGGTCGCGGCGCACCTCATCGCTGAGGTGACAGTCACTGTTGAACCGAAGAGCTAGCCAGTCGCATCGCTGAGAGAAGAAACGGCTGACGGCAACGAGCACGCCCGCGCCGCGCAGCATCCTTCACGTTGATCTCGACGCCTTCTTTGCGTCGGTAGAGATCCGCGACAATCCTTCGCTTGCAGGGAAGCCTGTTGCTGTTGGTTACGGCGATGGACAGCGCGGCGTGGTCTGCGCCGCAAACTATGAGGCGCGCGCATTCGGTGTGCGCGCGGCACTCTCCACACACGTCGCTCGCGCGCGTTGCCCCCAACTCATTCTTGTGGACCCTCGCCATGATCGCTACAGCGAAATCTCTCATCAGGTGATGGGCCTCCTCGACGCGTGGAGTCCAATCGTCGAGCAAGTTTCCGTTGACGAGGCCTATCTTGATCTTGCTGGCACGCAGCAGTTACACGGTGACGCGCACGAGGTTGCACGCGCGCTGAAGCGTGCAGTAAAGAGTGAGACTGGCCTCACCATTAGCGTTGGTGGTGGCGCAAGCAAGCTTGTTGCAAAGATCGCATCTGGTGTATCAAAGCCAGATGGTCTTCTCATTGTAGCGGCGAGCGATCAAGCGTCGTGGCTTGCACCACTTCCCGCCAGTGTGATACCTGGCATCGGTCCTGTTGCACAACAGACACTGCGTGAACTCGACATCACGACATGCGGAGATCTCGCGCGTGCACCAGACGATCACCTTCTGCGGCGATTTGGAGCCCACGGCCCAGATCTCAAGCGGTTAGCGGTGGGGGACGACGAGAGCCCAGTAGATCCTGGTGACACCCGAAAGTCGCTGGGGCGCGAGATGACGTTGGACGAAGATGTTGCAGACCCACACGCACTTGAGACGCTGCTCCTTGATCTCGTTGAGTCAGTCTCTTACTCCCTTCGACAAGAGGGTCTTCTCGCGCGCACGGTGACACTGAAACTGAAAGACACAGAGTTTGTGTCAATCACGCGACAGATCAAGCTCGCGCAACCGAGCGCCTTGAGCCGCCCAATCTTTGAGGCGGCGCGCGCGCTCCTCAAGAAGTCGGCGCAAGGCGAGCCGTACCGGCTGATTGGCGTCTCGGCGTCAGACTTCACGACCGGCGAGCAACTCTCGCTCTTCGATGTGGCTCGCTCCGAGCGCGATCGCGCGGTCACAAACGCCGCAGACAAGATGCGCGAAAAGTACGGCGATGACGTCATCACCCGCGCGCGGCTCCTGGATTCCATTGCGGAGGAGAGTTCGGAGAACGGATAGCCCTACTCCCTGCAGAGTTAGGCCTTTGCGGTCTCCTCAGCGGCGCGAAGGCCGACTCTCCGAGCTGCAATCGCAGAGCCTGCGATGGAGAGAAGAACTGCACATAAGATTCCTGTGTACACGTCCTGCGGGATGACCCCTTGCGAAAGACCAACAGTCGCGAGTACAAAGCTAAACTCTCCAACCTGACCCAGCCCAACTGCAAGTTGCAGTGGCCGCGTAGGAATGCGGCTTACCCGTGCCATCAAATACGCGGGAAGCACTTTGGCAACGAGGACGAGTGCGATAGTGATCAACGCAAATGGAATCGCGGGAGCTAGGTTCAGCGGATTAATGAGTGAGCCAACCGCAACAAAGAAGAGGACGGCAAACACGTCGCGGAATGGGAGGATTGCTGCGCGAGCCTCTTCCATTTCCTTGTTGTCACTAATCACAAGACCAGCGACGAACGCGGCAAGTGCCATCGGCACCCCAAAGAACACAGCGCCGATCGCGGCGATGGCGAGACCGGTTGCGACCGAAACAATAAGAAAGTGATCCCGCTCCCACTGCAGTTGCTTGAGAAGGCGGGGGATAATCTGGGCAACCGCGAGCGTTAGGAAGAGGTAGAGAACAAGTCCACCAATCGCTCCTGCCGGATCTGCGCTGCTCTCGTCAAACAGGGCGAGAATGATGGCAGCCGCTGCAACCCCAGCGATGTCTTGCAGCACACTCCAGCCGAGCAACGCACGCTCGGTATCTCGATCCGTTGTGCGCCTGCTACTTCGTGTGATGTTGACGATCACGACGCTTGATGACAGTGAGATCCCGAGGCCAACGAGAAGCGCGCCTGCAACAGGTAGGCCGAGCAGCGAGAACACCAGGGCCGAAGCTGCAGTGCTTACCACCACTTGAAGTGGAGCAGCCCAGAATAGGGGTCGTAACTTCTTGCCAAGATGGCGAACGTCGACTTCAATCCCGACTTCAAAGAGGAGAATGACCACGCCAATGTCTGCGAGCAGGGTGATCTGCTCGCTATCCGCCACATACCCTGGCGTGAACGGCGAAACAGCCAGGCCAGCGAGCAGGTAGCCCACCACCGCTGGCAGCCCGATCCGGCGTGCAATCCAGCCAAAGAGCGCAGCAAGGAGGAGCACGAGGCCAAGGTCAAGAATGATGGGGGCGGTCTCGCTCATGCAGCGAGTGTATCCGCCCCGTGCCAGCTACTTGACAAGATTCCGAACAGCCGTTCTAATGCCCTTATGACCAAGCATGACCAGGACAGGAAGACGCGGATCCTTCAGGCGATCGCCGAGGGGAGCCGCCGTTCAGGGACGCCCCCCACGGTGCGTGAGATCGCGGACCTTGTTGGCCTCGCCGCGCCTTCTGCCGTCCACCACCACCTCGAGACCCTTGAGCGTGAGGGCCTCATCAAGCGCGACTCCGGCCTCTCTCGGTCGGTACGCCTCACCGCCCGCGGGCGCTCCCTCCTTGAGCTCGACGATGCGGTGGAGGCCACCAGCCTCCCAGCGGTCGCCCGCGACCTTGTCGTAGTTGGCCAGATTGCCGCAGGAGGTCCGATCGAGGCCTACGAAGAGCGCTCCGAGACTGTGGCGGTTCCGGAGTTCATGTCCACCCCAGACTCCTACCTGCTGAAGATCAGGGGTGACTCCATGATCGACGCACAGATCGCCGATGGTGACTACGTGGTGATCAAGCCGAGCAAGGTTGCCGCGGACGGCGACATTGTGGTCGCGCAGGTGGAAGAGAACGAGGTCACGCTGAAGCAGCTCTTCCGCGAGCAGGGGCGTATCCGCCTCCAGCCAGCAAACAAGGCGTACGCGCCGATGTACTACCCAACCGTCAACGTGCAAGGCGTGCTCGTTGGCGTGCTTCGCCGCGTCCACTAATCCACAAAACGGCGCGCGAGGGCGCCGACTTATCCACAGCCGACGCGGCCTTGGCCCGCTTCGTGGAGAGATTCGCATGAGTTCGTTGACATCTGTCTGGAGTCTTGGCGCAGAGACTGCGATGATGCGCGCATGAGCAACCAACTCCCCCCGCAATCGAGCGACGCCGAAGAGAGCATTCTTGGCGCACTCCTCATTGACGGCGAGGTGATGCTGGAGATTGCGGACAGCCTCAAGCCTGGCGACTTCTACAAGCCGGCGAACGCGAAGGTCTACTCCGCCATTCAGCGGCTCTACGAACAGAGCCAGCCAATTGACATTCTTACCGTGTCGGAAGAGCTCGAGCGACGCGGCCAGATTGAAGAGATTGGGGGTCGCGCCGCACTCGCAGATCTCTGCGACCGAACGCCAACGGCGGTCCACGCAAAGCAGTACGCAAAGATTGTTGAGCGAAAGTCCATGCTTCGCGGACTGATCGGCGCTGCTGGTCGAATCGCATCAATCGGATACGAAGATCCGTCTGACATCTCCGAAGCGATCGACCGTGCAGAGTCTGAGCTGTTTGCGGTCAGTGAACGCCGCGCCGCAAATGGCTTCACACAGATCGGTACGCTCGTTGGTGCTGCGTATGACCAACTCGATCGCATGCACCAGAACCGCGGCCAGTTGATGGGTCTACGCACTGGGTACACCGCGATTGACACCATCACGCAAGGACTACAGAACTCTGACTTCATCGTCCTTGCCGCGAGACCATCTGTTGGAAAGACATCGCTTGCACTCAACATTGCAGAGAATGTTTCGCTCCGTGAAGGTAAGTCGGTTGGCGTTTTCTCGCTCGAAATGAGCAAGGAGCAACTAGTGCTCCGACTCCTCTCCAGCGTGACAAAGATCAACTCGTTCAATCTTCGCAGCGGACAGGTTTCGGGGCTGGACTTCTCTAAGATTGCGGAAGCGCTCGGGACACTCTCAAGTGCCAAGATGTTCATTGACGACACCGTGAACATTTCCGTGATGGAACTTCGCACGAAGGCGCGGCGCTTGAAGATGGAGCAGGGCCTTGACCTCCTGATCGTTGACTACTTGCAACTGATGCAGCCTGGGCAGCAGAGCCGCGATGGCAACCGCGTGCAAGAGGTGTCAGACATCTCGCGCGGGCTGAAGGCCCTCGCACGTGAGCTCGGGATTCCGATCATTGCCCTCAGCCAGCTTTCGCGTCAGACCGAGGCTCGAGAGAAGGGCGAGCCGCGACTCTCCGACCTTCGTGAGTCGGGCGCAATTGAGCAGGATGCCGACGTGGTGATCTTCCTCTACCGCGACGGAGAGCGAAGTGATGACGCCGGCGTGACAGGAGAGGCGATCAACTTCAACGTTGCCAAGCACCGCAATGGGCCTACAGGGAGCGGCCAGCTCTGGTTCCGCAAGGAGGAGACACGCTTCGTCAATCTGGTCCGTGAGCGCGCACCAGAGCTCCCAGCACCGGGGGCGGAGGGCGACCCGCTAATGTGAGGGCATGACCCTCATGCTGATGCGCCCAGAGATGCGGCGCTCCTCGTACCTGTACTTCGTCATTGGCCTGATGCAGGCGGCGTACCTCCCCTTCTCGGGAATCGTCTTTCGAGATCGAGGGCTCTCCTTTGAGGCGATCGGTCTGATCGGCGCCGTCAACTCCATGATCGCGCTCGCGGCAGGTCCAATCTGGGGCCACCTCGGCGACGCAGTTCTCGGTCGCGCGAGCGCCTTCCGACTTGCGCTGGTGAGCGCCGCGGTTGGCGTGATCCTCTTTGCGGTTGGGCCGTATGAAGGAATCCCTGGTGCAGCACTCGCGTCATTTGCTGGCGCTGGCCTTGTGCCGCTGCTTGACTCTATTGGTATGGAGCAACTCGCTAAAGTCGGCGGCCAATGGGGTTCACTCCGCGCAATCACGAGCTTTAGCTATGCAGCGATGTGCATCCTGAGCGGTGCGCTCGTGGCGAGTGGCGGCGCGATCATGATTGCGCCGCTCTATGGGATCACCGCGCTCATTCTCATTGCAGGAACTATTGGCCTCCACACTGCTCCCGCGATACACCACGGGGCACGGCCAGTACTGAGCGAGGCAGAGGCGGAGATTGAGCGATCAGAGATTGCGGGACCAAATGCAGAGATTGCGGTCACCGGCGATTGGCGCGATCGTTTTGGCACGGTAACGCTTGCCTTTCAGCAATCTCCGAGGCTCTTTGCGTTTCTGATGCTGAGCCTTCTCGTGAATCTCGGCGCGGGACTCTTCTATGCGTATGGATCATTTCGCATCCAAGAGGTAGGCGGAAGTGCAGCGGCGGTTGCGTTCGGTGGCACCGTCTCCGCGGCCGTTGAGATCCCCTTCTTCCTTGCTGGAGGACTCGTCGCTGCTCGCCTTGGACTTCGATCACTCTTCTCATTCGGACTCATCGCCATGGGAATTTGCAGCGTTGGGTATGCGTTTATTGATTCACCGTACTGGCTCGCGCTCGCGCGCTCGCTCGTTGGCATTGGCTTCGCCTGCACACTCCTCGCGAGCGTGTTGAGTGTCCGCGCAATCGTTCCAGCTTCGCTGCAAGCAACCGGTCAAGCCTTGTACCAGAGCGTCTCCTACGGCCTTGCGGTTGCAATCGCTGCACTCGTTGGCGGAATCATCTACGGAGAGCTGGGTGCGGCGCCGCTCTTCCTCTTATCTGGCGCAATCATGTTTGGCGCAATCCCGTTTGCGTGGCGGGTGCTTCGCTAAACCGAGCAGAACGTTAGGACTTCGCGAAGATCTCCATCATTAGATCCACAAAGCGCTGCGCGTTCGCATCAAAGGCAACTGCGGCGTTCGGCTCCTTCCCTCCACGGAAGTGCGTATCAACAACCGTTCTTCCGAGCGTGAGTGTCCCGGTCGTCTCTACGGCGACGTGATGCCTGCTGCTGGTGATGATGTTCGGCTCAACAAGTGCGGCGACACAGAGCGCGTCGTGCACAGGGGCTGACTCCGGAACGTCCATCTTCTGGCTGCTCTCGTAGCTCGCAACGCGGCGCTGGATGAAGATGGCGGCGGCTTTTCCCGCTGGTGTTCCGAGCGCCTCGAGTGCATCGCACTGCGCCGCGGTAACGAGCGCCTTGTGCGTGGCGTCGAGCGGCACCATCAACACATTCTTGAAGCCCGCATCAAAGACGCTTGCGGCGGCTTCGGGATCGGCCCAGATGTTGAACTCGGCGGATGGAGTCATGTTCCCCACTTCATGGCCGCCCCCCATGATGATCAGCTGCGGCACCCACTCAGCGAACTTCGGCTCCTGGGCGACTGCGGCGGCAATGTTCGTGAGTGGCCCGATCGGCATCAACGTGATCGGCTCCGTTGCCGTGCGGTACGTCTCGATCAACCACTCAACGGCGCGGTTCGAGGCCGCCGCGCGCGTGCTGCGTGGGATGTCGAGATACGTGCCGTGAGGATCCTGCACGGAGTCTGCCTTGAAGAAGCGCTCCGCGGGCATCGTCTTTCGAACGAGTGGTCGTGGCAACCCTGCATGCACGGGGATATCCGAGCGGCCGATCAGGTCCAGCACGGAGATGCTGTTAGTGGTCGTTGCGGTCAGTGGAGCATTTCCGAACACCGTACTCACGCCAATGAGGTCAATCTCAGGGTGAAGCGCCGCGAGCATCAGCGCGACGGCGTCATCCGTCCCCGTGTCGCAGTCAATGATCAGTTTCTTCGTGTTCATGCCCTAATCATACGTGGGCGCGGGGGACAAAGACCAACCTGGTACGCGATTGATACATGGAAACGCCTCACTATCCCCGCAGCCGATTCGCGGCACCCGCTGCGACGGCGTGGAAGGGAGTGGGCCATGCGAAAGCAGATGCAGTTCAGCGTGGAGCGGCCACGGCTGGAGCGGGAGCTTGATCGACTGGAGGCGGGCGGCCTTGGGGTGATCGCTGGGAGCGCCGGTTATGGGAAGAGCAGTTCGGTCGCCTCATGGGCATCGCGTCTCGGGACGCCAGTTCGCTGGATCCGCGGTGCTGAACGACTATCGGATGCTCTTCTTCTTGCGGCCGAAGATGACGGTGGGATCTGGTTGCCGCGTCTTGGTCGTGCAGCACGAAAGAAGAGTCGCATTGACACGTGTGCCGCTTCGATCTGCGCAGATCTTGCTGCGCCATACGCATCTCTCACGCTGATTATTGACAACACCGACGCGCTGACGGAGGACCCTGAATCACTCGCGATGCTCCGCGCCATTGCAGAGCGAGACCCAGATGGGTCACGAGTGATCTTCATTGGACGACGACGTGCGGCGCTACGGCTCGCGACGGCGCGCAGTAAACGCGCGGTTCTTGAGGTCGGTGCGGTGGCGCTGCGCGTCTCACCCCAACAGACGCGTCAGATTGCGGAAGCGCGCGGGTGGCGCGGCACGCCTTCGCAACTTGAAGAGGTGCGGCGCGGTGCCGCTGGCAACGGTGGCATTCTCTCCGCGTGGCTCTCTCGTGCAGATGACCGCTCATCAACGCGTGATCTTGATGACTTCATCCGGCGCGACGTGGTCGGTGGATGTGAACCGCTGCTGCGACGGCTTGCAGAGGAGCGAAGCGAAACGACCAACCTGCACATGCTTCAGTCGCTCTGGGGTGAAGGGCTGCTGATCGCCCCTGCAGAAGATGATGAGCTTGGTCGCGAAGGATGGGAGATCCCGAAAATGATTGCTGCGGCGCTCTCCCTTCCAGGCGAGATCGCCACGGGGCTGCCGCACCCGCCGCGCACGCCGCGCACGCAGGTGCGTGAGATGCCACGTGAGCAAGATCGCCGAGTCCTCATCCATGACCTTGGACCCCTCCACCTCGAGGTTGATGGGCGCATGGTCGATGGGGCCGCCATCCGACCACGATCACTCGCGCTACTCACGTACCTCGCCACGCGACCGCGACATTCGGCGACGCGCGACGAAGCGATTGATGCGCTTTGGCCGGAGGCCGACGCGCAGGCGGGACTGAACTCGTTAAATCAGGCGATCTATCACTTGCGCCGTGCGATAGACCCGGATTACGACGCATCCCCAGAGGGTGGAGC
>CAIZYO010000134.1 GCA_903937225.1 uncultured Chloroflexota bacterium
CCGCGCGTGCCCGTGACAACGATCACGTCGGTCGACTCGCCGCGCGCGGCGGCGTGCGTCGCCGCATAGTGCGCCAAGGTGCCACCCATGCTGATCGTCTCGTCGTCTGGGTGGGCGTGCACCGCCATCAGGAGAAGTCGCCCTTCGTTGTCCATGCCCGCATCGTACGCGGCGACTCAGTGAGGCGCGCGGGTCGGCTACCCTAGACGCACTGATCCGTGCGTAGGAGCGTGAGATAAGGGGGCGATATGGCAGAGAAGAGCGTGCAGCGATGGGCCCTCGTGCTCGGCGCCTCCAGTGGCATTGGTGAAGCTTCGGCGCGACACGCGGCGGTGGCTGGCTACAACATCTGTGGCGTCTATCTCGGGCGTTCACGCGGCGAGAAGCTTGACGCCGCAATTGAGGCGGTGAAATCGACCGGTGTTGAGGCGCTCTATATCCGGGGGAATGCGGCAGACGACGAGAAGCGCGCCGAAGTGATCGCGCAGCTCTCCGAACGCTTCGCCGCCGCACGCGCCGCTGGCGCCGAACCACAACTTGGCATCGTGCTGCACTCCCTCGCCTTCGGGAGCCTGCAGCCATTCCTGCCGTCTGGCGACGTTCCTACGATCACTCGGAAGCAGATGGACATGACGTCAGATGTGATGGCGCACTCGCTTGTCTACTGGGTGCAGGATCTCTATACCGCTGGACTCATCGGCGGAACCACGCGCATCTATGCCACATCATCTGAGGGCGCATCGAAGGCGGTACCAATGTATGGCGCAGTATCCGCTGCGAAGGCGGCCGTAGAGGCGCACTGCCGTCAGCTTGCGATTGAACTCGCAACGCTTGTCCCAGGTGCAACGGTCACCGCGCTGCGTCCAGGTGTTGTAGACACCCCTGCGCTACGAAAGATTCCTGGAAGCCAAGACTGGATTGATGCGGTGATGAAGAAGCACCCAGGGAAGAGACTTACAACACCTGATGATGTTGGTCGCGCGATTGTGGCGCTCTCAGCGCCAGGAATGAACTGGGTGACGGGGAATACGATTACGATCGATGGCGGGGAGCAGATCGCCGGCGGCTGATCCAGACGAGCAGCAGCGGAACAAGAACCGCTGCACTCGCAACCGGCACCGTCACCTCCGCAATGATCCCCGTGACGCGCAAGAGCGCAAGCGCTAAGGCAGCAACTCCAACGGCAATACCGCGCTCCGATGGTCGTGCGCCAATGTTAAGGCGCGCCGCGTTTGCGCCGAGCAGAATCGCTGCAACGCCGAACCACGCCCAACCAGCCGACGGCGACGATGCGTCACCAATCACGACCGAATACGTCAGCACAAGTGCGGCGAGTGCAACGAGTGCCGCTTGATCAATCGTTTTCGCGCTCACTCGAATTAACACTAGATCTTCTTTCCGATCATCTGCTCTAGAATCTGCGATGGCGCAGCGATCACTGGCGTGTCGCCATCAGGGATCAACTTGGTGAAGCGCGACTCTAGCTCCAAGACGCCAGCCCAGATCTTCTCACCCGCGTCTTCCTCGTTGTCGTGCACGCCACCATCTCGAATCTTTCCGGATGCCTCGCTGATCTTCATCCCGAGCATCGTGGTCGCCTTCAACTCTTTGTCATGTGAGGCGCGCAGCTCCTTTGAACGTCCAGGGACGAGTTTTTCTATGAATACGTCAAGCTGCGCCACCTTCTCCGCACCCGTGACCTCTTCACAGATCCCAAAGAGTGTTGCTGAGCGATAGTTCATCGAGCTATCGAAGCCGCTTCGTGCGAGGACGATTCCATCTGTCAGATGAATGGAGACGCAGACCTCAGTGCCAACGACGCGCTTCAGGAAGCGGCTCGCTGCGGAGCCGTGCCAGTAGAGGTGATCCCCGTCACGCCAGTGGGCCGTTGGGGTGGCCATTGGACGCCCATC
>CAIZYO010000135.1 GCA_903937225.1 uncultured Chloroflexota bacterium
CACCGGTCTCCCAGTGACGAGCGCCGCAATGGGCTCCATTGAACGACGAGGTGATGAGTACCTCTGGCGCGACGACATCTGGAGCGTGACGGATCTCGCCGCCGCTGGCATTGACGCAACGCGCATGGAGACCCTCACTGCGGACGTCAATGGCGATGGGAGCGACGATCTCGTGATCAAGGCCCCAACGCCCGCAGCAAACATTGCGGCGGGTGGCGGACAGAGTGGGATCTGGGTGGCACTCTCAGAGAAGCGCCGTTGGGTCGCAAAGCGGATTCAACCGCCCGCACTTGGCGCGCCACAGTTAGTTGGCACCTCTTCGGCCGGACTTGACCAGATTGATCTCACGATGTGGGATCGCAATGCAGATGATCGGGATGAGGTCGCACTCCTCGCCCCCACCGTTGATGGTCGTCTTGAGGTCTCACTCCTCGCCACCCCGCGCACTGGAGACACGCCCACGTTGAGCTCATGGTGGATCTCGGATGCGCTCCTTGGAACCTATTCGGTTGGGAGTGCCAGCGCCTCCCCAGAGCCGCTCGGCCCGCAGCGAGATCCGGCAGACGGACGCCGTGCGCTGCGCAGCAACTTGGTCATTGAGGTCACGCTCGGCGGCGCGCAGCGAACGATCGCCGTCTCAGGCGCCACACCGAACGCTGCGCAGGCGCGGTAGCCTACGATAGGCGTATGAGCGCCTGGTTCAGCATCACCATCACCCCCGCCGCTGGCAGCCTCGCCGCGGTCACGTCCGCACTCGCCGCAGAGAAGATTGCGATTGAAGGGGTTGTCGGCAGCCCCGAGAGCGGTGACGGAGTGCTGCACCTTGCGGTGGCAGAGAGCGCACTTGAACGAGCGCTCGCTGCGCTCGGTGCACTCGGAGTTTCCGTGCAGCTGGACAACGGTGCAGGAGCAGAGCCAGGTGGAGCAGACGGGCTGATCGGCGCAATCCTTCACGGCCCTCGAACGTAACGCGCGCGCATGGGCGCAGAAGCGATCTCCATCACCTCATGGAATGTGAATGGCATCCGCGCGCGCGCAGAACGACTCGCCGCGTTCATTGAACGCGCAGGGCCTGACGTCCTCCTCCTGCAAGAGACCAAGTGCAACCCGGAGCAGGTTCCCGCTGATCTATTCGACGCGCACGGCTATCAGTGGGCCGCGATCGGAGCAGGGGGACGCAACGGTGTGTTGATCGCCTCACGCGTTGGCCTTGACGCGCCGCTGCTCGGGCTCCCCGCCGCATCCGTCGCTGCGTCGGGCCCGATCCAAGCGGACGATCCTGATCTCAGCGAAGAGCCGCGCCTGATTGCGGCGCGGTGCGCAGGGATCCAGATTGCCAGCGTCTATGTGCCGAACGGCCGTGAAGTTGGGAGTGGATACTGGCGCGCGAAGTTGCGCTGGATGGAGGCGCTCGCACACTGGTCGCGCGAGGCACTCACCGCGGGACCACTGATTCTCGGTGGGGACTTCAACGTTGCTCCAAGAGATGAAGACGTGTGGGATCCCGCCGCACTTGCTGGCGCAACGCACGTTTCCAAGGAAGAGCGTGAGGCGCACCTGGCTCTCCTCGCCACAGGACTCGCAGATTCGGCACTGCAGCTTGCGCCAACCGGTGAGCAGCCCGCATTCACGTGGTGGGACTATCGCGGGGGTGCGTTTCATCGCGGTCACGGCATGCGGATTGACCACCTTCTCGCCTCACCATCAGCGGGAACTCTGATCTCATTCAGTGTGGATCGCGACGAGCGGAAGGGGGCACTCCCCTCCGATCACGCACCAATCACGCTCACCATCAGGGCAGGGTGATGGAATCCATCAAGACAGAGCTACTCAACGCCCGCAACCCAGATGAGGCCGCAGCTGCGGTTCCACGCGCTGCCGCGCTGCTTCGCGAAGGAAAGCTCGTCGCCTTTCCTACGGAGACGGTCTACGGTCTCGGCGCTAACGCAACGAATCCGATCGCCGTTGCACGGATCTTTGCGGCGAAGGGCCGACCAACCTTTGACCCACTGATCGTGCACATTGCTGATCGCTCTGAACTCCCCCGCGTCCTCTCCTCCAGTGCGCTCAGTGATCCGCGCGTGAGCGCGCTCGCAGATGCCTTCTGGCCAGGGCCGCTCACGATTGTTGCCCCCGCATCCACAGCGATTCCCGAACTTGTGCGCGCAGGGCTCCCGAGCGTTGGGGTGCGGCTCCCAGCACACGAGACCGCGCGCGCACTGATTCGCGCAGCTGGGAACCCGATTGCGGCGCCGAGCGCCAACCTCTTCGGTCAACTCTCCCCCACCAGCGCCGCGCACGTGGCGGAGCAGTTGAGCGGGCGGATCGATGCAATCGTTGCTGCCGAGCCATCGAAAGTTGGGGTTGAGTCAACAGTGGTCTCACTCCTTCCGGGCGAGCCCGCGCGACTCCTGCGACCGGGCGGCGTGCCACGAGAGCTCGTGGAACGCGCGCTGGCTCCGTTCGGTCCACTCCTTGGGCCTGCAGCTCCATCACCATCTGACGCCGCGCTCCCTGCGCCGGGGATGACCGCGTCGCACTACGCCCCGCGTGCGCGGGTTCGCATCATTGACCCTGCGTCGCCGGATCTGCGCAACCTCTCGCGCGTCGCGCTCCTGGCGCCAGACGACGCAACCCTCGCTCGCCTTGATCAGCTCGCCGCCGGGCTCACCGTGGTTGCGCGCGCGGCGCTGAGTGAGCAGCTCGATCCTGTGCGCGCTGCGTCACAGCTCTTTGAACTCCTCCATCAGCTTGACGAGGCGCTCCGAGTCGACGGAGATGCGCACGACACGATCCTAACCACCCCCTATCCTGAGCCAGGACTCGGCGCTGCAATCGCTGACCGACTCCGACGCGCAAGCGCAGAGCGTTGAACGGAGTGTCATGACTGCACCGCGAAGCAACTGGCTCGCCAACGCCATGAGCGCTGAGGCGCTGCGCCGATTCCCTCAGTCAATCGCTGGTCAAGCCATCTTCGCCATTGGGCTATCGCTGATGGTGAATGGTGGCATTGGGCTTCCATCTTGGGAGATCCTTCACCAAGGCCTCAGCTACAACCTCGGCATCACCATTGGTCAGGCGGCACAGCTGAGCGGACTCTTTGTGATCTTGCTCTGGATTCCCATCCGACAGGCGCCCGGGCTTGGGACTATTTCGAACATCGTCGTGATTGGATTCGTGATGGATATCACCCTGAACACCATGCGCCTTCTCGGTGTTCCGCCACAGGAGGTCCTCAGCCAGAATCTGCCAGTCGCTCTTGCGCTTACTGTGATCGGGACCGGGCTCGTTGGGCTCGGTTCGGGAATCTACATCGGCAGCGGCAACGGCCCAGGGCCCAGGGACGGACTCATGACCGGTTTCCACCGCGTCACCGGTCGACCGATCTGGCTTGTTCGGACTGTTATCGAGGTGATCGTGGGCCTGATCGGGATCGCACTCGGCGGGACGTTCGGCTTCGGGACGATCTGGTTTGCGCTGACGATTGGACCGCAGGTGCAGTTCTGGCTCGGGCGGGTTGATCCAACGGGACGCGCGAAGCGACAGTCGCTCTCGAGCAGCCGCCGCTAGAGGGGAAGAATCGCGTCGATCGCGATCGCTGCAAAGAGCACGGTGAGATACGTGATTGAGAATCGATAGAGACGCGTTGCACCGCGGAGAAGTCCGTCACCGAGCACCTCGCTTCGTAGGCGCCAGGCGCGCAGCAGGAATACCGCTCCAAGAGCAACTGCAACCGCGAGATAGACCGCACCCATCCCCGCAACAAGCCAGAGCATCAGGCTCATGACCACCAGCAGGATTGTGTAGAGCCAGATCTGCCGTGCCGTCTCCGCAGGGCCTGCAGTGACGGGGAGCATCGGCACCCCCGCTGCGGCATAGTCAGGACCGATTCGGAGCGCGAGTGCCCAGAAGTGCGGTGGCGTCCAGTAGAAGACGAGCGCAAAGAGAAGGATTGGCGCGAGTGAAACATCACCAGTCACCGCCGCCCACCCGATCACAGGTGGAAGTGCACCCGCGGCGCCGCCAATGACAATGTTTTGTGGTGTTGAGCGCTTCAAGATCAGTGTGTAGATGAGCACATAGAACCCAATTGCCAGGAGCGAGATGAACGCGGCCATCAGTGTGGTCGTTGCTGCAAGGAAGAGGAAGCTCGCCGCACCGAGGACGGATGCAAAGAGCAGCGCAGCACCCGTGCTGATCTCGCCCGTAACGAGCGGACGCCCCGCCGTTCGCGTCATCTGCTGATCAATATCTGCGTCCACAATGCAGTTGAAGACATTGGCGCTCGCGGCACTCAGTGTTCCGCCGATCAGCGTGCAGAGAACCAGAGTGAGCGGAGGCACCCCTTGCGCCGCAAGGAACATTGCAGGGACGGTGGTGATCAGTAGCAACTCAACAATGCGCGGCTTCGTCAGCGCGATGTATGCGCTCAGCGTGCTCCGCGTCGTGCCACCCCGCGTGGCTCGCCCTTCGCGATCACCAGACCCGGAGTTCGCACGGCGCGCCTCTAGGAGCGCGATCGCC
Source organism: uncultured Chloroflexota bacterium (assembly GCA_903937225.1). Lineage (GTDB taxonomy): Bacteria > Chloroflexota > Limnocylindria > Limnocylindrales > Limnocylindraceae > Limnocylindrus. The sequence continues at coordinate 4,525 of CAIZYO010000135.1, forward strand.
GCTGCACCAACGACCAGGATCCAGATGAACGTGGCGATTGCCACGTGCAGCGTCTGCGTCCATGGGGCGAGCTTGGTGAAGATTTGCAGCGCGCCGATCAGACACTGAACGAGGAAGAGTCCGATCGCTGCGGTGAGGAGGCGTGCAGTCAGACGCGGGCTCCCCGGCTCGCGGCGGACGATCCAGAGCGCCGAAATCAAGATCAGGCCCACGATCCCCGTTGCATAGCGGTGCACGATGTGTGGCGTGGAGAGCTCCGTAACCGGAGGGAAGACGGTGCCCCCCATCAGTGGCCAGTCGGGGTAGAGCAGGCCGGTGTCCGTACCTGTGACGTTCGAGCCGAACATCAGCAGCGCATAGATTGAGCCTGCGGCGATGATTGGTGCAATGACGGCACCCCGTGCCTCCAGGATCCCGTTCAGACGTTCGGGGTAACCACTGCGGGCGAGGACCCAGACTTGCAGCCCAACAAACGCCATCGCGGTAGCGAGGTGTGCTGTCACTGACTGGCCCGAGTTGAACTCAAGGACGGTCTGCCGACCGAGCCACGCTTGAAAGATGACCAGTACAAGCAGTGCGAGTGACGCACCCTGAAGCGAACGCCTCCCCTTCAAGGAGCGGAGGGCCAGCGCAACCACGATCAGTGTCACCAGACCAATAAACGCTGCAGCAGCACGATGGATCCACTCCAACCACGCCTTGTAGTCATCAACTGGAGGGATGATCTGCCCGTAGCAGAGGGGCCAATCTGGGCAGCCCATGCCGGAGTCGGTGGCGCGGACAATCACCCCAATCACGACGAGTCCGATCGTTGCGCCGAGGAGCGTGGCGAGCGAGCGTCGGAAGCCCTGCATTGCTCAATGATACGCGGCATCTCAAAAGCCTGCGGTAGAGTGAAGTGGTGAGACTTCTACGCGCACTCCTCCTCATCGCGCTCCTCTCCGGATGCGCGGGAGCGCCCAGCACGCCATCTCCCTCAACGACTGAACTAACGCGCAGTGGATGCGTTGGTGAATGGCCGCTCGCAGGAAAGACGGTGAGCTCCGGGCCGATCCCGCTTCTCGCAAACAGCGACCTCGCCGTGGGAGAGAATCGACTCCTTCTCGGACTCGTAGATGCGGAAGGCTTCCCGCTCGGCGGACCCGCGTGGTCACTCAAGGTGCAAGCATTTGACATCACCAGAGACGGCTGCGTGCCGCTCGCGCCCGCCGCTGAACTCCCATTCGTCTGGTCCATTGACGAAGTGCGCGGCTTCTTCATTGGCGCTGCGAACTTTCCTTCAGGGGCGCAGGAGATTGGGCTCTCGATTATTGGCGCAGATGCAGACGGCACTCCCCTCTCGATCCGATTCACGACGCGGATCGCTAGCGTCGGAACCGCCCTTCGCCCAGGCGCATCCGCGCCGACGATCGCAACGCCGATCCAGAAGACGAGTGAGCACGGCCTTGCAGGGATTAGTACCGATCCTGATCCGCTCCCGCGGCTCTACAAGTACTCAGCGGCGGATCTGATCGCTGCGGGAACACCGTTCGTCATTGTCTTCGCCTCACCCGCCTTCTGTGTCTCGCAGGCGTGTGGCCCAACGATCTCTGTGGTGAAGAAGGCTGCGGCGCGGCACCCAGGCG
>CAIZYO010000136.1 GCA_903937225.1 uncultured Chloroflexota bacterium
CCGCCGCCAACAGCGCGGCGTAGCTTGCGTCAACCCCCGCAAAGTAGAGCGGCAGATCATGCAGCGCCATGCCAACACCGGAGGCCGCGCCAGCGGCAACGACCACGGGCCAGCCCCAGACGCGATACCCAAAGAGGAGGAAGACGACTTCTGCACCGAGCCCCTGTGCCGCTCCAGAGAAGAGCGCATCAATAGACCACTGGCTTGCGAGCAAGAACGAGACCGAAGCGGCGATCAACTCACCAAAGAGTGCGGCGCCGCGTCGCTTGATGATCAGTCCTGCGAGCGGACCGGCGATCACCCAGGTCCCCGCGAGCAGCAAGTACTGCAGTGGCAGCACCAGCGCAAAGAGCGGGGTGAGCGCACCCCAGAGCACGTTCCACCCGGCAAAGAGTGCGCCGCAGCTGATTCCGATCACCGAGAGCGCCACAAGATCCATCAAGCTCCACCGTGTGGTCATCTGCTCCTCCTTACTCTTTCTGCATCTGATCGCGTAGGTCTGGCCCTTCGCTGATCAGCAGTGACCCGTCATGCACCTCAACAAACGGCGCGCCGAGACTTTCGTTGGAGAGTCCGCGCGTGCTCCCCTCGTGTAGTCGTTCGCGCTGCAACGGCCAGCGAAGACGCTCGGTGCTGACCGTAGCGCCGCCACCCCATGGGATGAGCGAGATCACGGCGCCAGCCGCGGCATCCGATGCAAATCGCGCGGGTGCGGTCAAGAGGCGGATGCGACTCGTCGCGTCAAGCAGCGAGCAGTCAACAGCGCGTGCACGCGGATGCGCAAGGAGCGCGATTGTGCCGAGGGAGTGATCGCTGCGACCGCCGCTCGCGCCGAGCGCGCCGAGGATCTCTACGCGCGACGCCCCTTCATCACACGCGGCGAGCAGTGCAAGCTCCGTATCCGTTGCATCCTTGTCGTGTGGTGAACGCGCAACGCGGACACCCTGCGCGGCGAACACGTCCACCTCTTCCGCGCGGAGCGTGTCAAAGTCGCCAACGATCAGATGGAGGGTGAGGCCGAGTGGCGCCGCGGCGCGCGCGCCGCCATCGACGCCAATCACGAGATCGGCGTCAGACCAGCCCGGCCAGGCGGCGTCGAGCGCGGCACGAGTCGGTTGGTCGCCTCCGGCAAGGATCAGTGCGCGCAGATGCCCTCACTCTCTATCGCACAGGGCTCCTGCGTCTCCCTTCGCCGGCATGACCCGGATCAGGTTCGTAGGGTCACGGGTTCTCCCGTTTCTCAGCGCCCTTTGGCGCTCCCCTGTCGCGATGCGGTGATTCTAGCGCGTTCGCCCCTCGAGATACGCATCAACCCAGGCCGCGACTGACTCGGCGTGTTCGTGGGCGTCTGCCTCTGCAAGGAATCGCTCGGGATCAAAGAAGGGTGACTGCACACCGATCGCTCGCAGTCCCGCCGCGCGCGCCATGCGAACGTCATCCAGCGTGTCGCCGAGGTAGGCCGCCAGATCCGGTGTGCTGCCGTGGCCGAGCGCGGCGAGCCCGCGGCGCAGTGGCTCCGGGTGCGGCTTCTGCTCCGTGATGTCATCGCCGTAGACCACGGAGCCGAGAAGATCGGCGACGCCCGTTCGCTTCAGTTGCCCGGAGACCACCTTCCGGTCTCCCGCCGTCACCACGCCGATCGGAATCCCCGCCGCAACGAGTCGCTCAAGTGCGGCGCGCGCACCTGGGAGAAGATCCGCTTCGTGACCGCGATACGCGCCGTGCCAGATCTCGGCCGCCCCTTCTACTAACGGTTCAGGAATGCCGAGCGCCGCGTACATGCGACGCCAGTTGGGTGAGTAGTGAAGGCCGTAGAGCTCGCGGCTGAGCGGGGGGAGGCCGATCGACTTGATCACCTCCACGTTCGCCTGGAAGACGTGCTCGGCGGTATCGATCAGCGTCCCGTCCCAGTCAAAGAGGATCGCCTTCATTGGGTCATCGTACGACGCGCGTAGAATCGTGGAATGAACGACCGCGCCGCCGCCCCAATCCCCGCCGGCGCTGGAGAGCCGCGCAGCCTGATTACGAGCTTCCCTGGAGGCCTACGCGTTCGCGCCACCTGGGGGAGCAGCGGCCAGGCGGCCGCCGTCTTCGCCCTCTCAGAGGCGGGGGCAACGCTCGCCGATCACGGCGCACTCGGCGCAGGCGCGGAGCTGGACCCTGATCGACTCTGCCGTATGGAGATGCGCGTGGAGCATCCGGGTGGCGCATGGGCGGGTCGACTCGCATCCGCAATCTACGACGAGCCGCGCGCGCTGCACTGGGACGAGGGCGGACACTTTGTGGTGGGATACGGCTTCACCATCTATGCGTTCGCATCGCGCACGGGAGAACTCGCCTGGC
>CAIZYO010000137.1 GCA_903937225.1 uncultured Chloroflexota bacterium
TCAATGATGCCGTGCATGGAGCGGAGCGCGTAGTGAATGAGGCCAGTGGCATCTGGGAGGAGGATGCGTTCCGCTGAGCTATGACTCATGTCGCGCTCATGCCAGAGCGCTTGGTTCTCTGCTGCCGCTGCTGCGTATCCACGCAAGATGCGCGCAAGTCCGGCAATGCGTTCGCTCTTCACGGGGTTGCGCTTCTGTGGCATTGCCGAACTTCCCGCTTGGCCACTGCGGAACGGTTCACGAACCTCGTCAATCTCCGTGTGTTGCAGGTTGCGAATCTCTGTTGCAAATCGCTCGAGTGTGCCGCCCGTGATCGCGATCGCGGCAACAAGTGCGGCGTGCCGATCGCGCTGCACGATCTGTGTGCTGACTGGATCCACACGCAGGTCGAGCGCGGAGAGCACCTCGCGCTCAATCGCGGGATCAATCTGGCTATATGTCCCAACAGGGCCTGAGATCTTTCCAGTGGCCACCTCGTCGGCAGCTGTGGCGAGTCGTGTTCGGTTGCGAGCCGCCTCAAACGCCCAACCGGCGAGCTTTGCACCGAACGTCATTGGTTCCGCATGCACGGAGTGCGTGCGCCCCGCCATCACCGTGTCGCGCTCTTCGCGCGCGCGCCGGATGATGACCAGGATGAGTGCGTCGAGTTCGGCGAGGATCAGGTCTGCGGCAGCGCGGAGCTGGAGGGCGAGGGCGGTGTCGATCACATCGCTACTGGTGAGGCCGTAGTGGAGGTAGCGCCCTTCGGGGCCCACCGACTCAGCAACGGCATTGACGAAGGCGAGCGTGTCGTGATCAAGGGTTGCCTCAAGCTCGGCAATTCGTGCGAGGTTTACCGTGGCGCGCGCGCTGATCGCCTGCGCCGCCTCGGCGGGGATGTCGCCGCGCTTCGCCTGAGCCTGGGCGACGGCCACCTCAACGCGGAGCGCTGCGTTCCAGCGCGCGGCGTCTCCCCAGACGTTGCGCATCTCGGGTGTGGTGTATCGATCAATCACGATTGATCAATCATGGGCGGTTCACGGAGCGTCGCATCGGCCGCCACGCGCGCTCAATCGTCTGCGTGCGCTCAGGGCCAACGGAGAGCAGCACAATCGGCGCGCCCGCAAGCTCCTCGAGTGCCGTCACGTAGCGCCGCGCGTTTTCAGGGAGGTCAGCCAACGCACGGACGTTGTGGATCGGTTCGCTCCAGCCTGGGAAACGCTCGTAGATTGGCGTGGCTCGTGAAAGCTCCGCGGTCGATGAAGGCCAGCGCTCCACTCGCTTGCCGTCGATCTCATACGCAACACAGAGAAGGATCTCAGGGATCCCAGAGAGCACATCCAGCTTGTTGAGCATGATGCTCGAGACACCGTTGAGTTGGACCGCGTAGCGCAGCGGCAACGCATCGTTCCAGCCAACGCGTCGACGTCGTCCGGTTGTGGTGCCAACCTCGTGCCCAGTCGTTGCGATGCGCTCGCCGATCGCATCGGTGAGTTCTGTGACGAACGGTCCTGAGCCGACGCGCGTGGCATACGCCTTCATCACGCCCATCACCTCATCAATCTGCAGCGGTGCGATTCCGCCGCCGGTGGTTGCGCCACCAGCGATTGGATGCGACGACGTGACATACGGATAAGAACCGTGGCTCAAATCAAGCAGCGTCCCTTGCGCCCCCTCAAAGAGGAGATGCTCACCTGCACCGAGTGCGCGCTGCACCAGTTCGTTCGTATCTGCAATGTGCGGGCGGAGTCGCTCGCCCCATGCAGCAATCTGCGCAAGGATCGCGCGCTCATCGGTGGCGGCTGGGTCGTCTACGCCAAGTGCGTGCAAGAGTGCGCGCTTCTCCGGAAGCGCACGTGATAGTCGAGATGCGGCGGAGGCTGCGTCAAGGAGATCTTCAACGCGCAGTCCGGTGCGTGCAGCACGGTCTTCATACGCTGGGCCAATGCCGCGTCCGGTCGTTCCAACCTTCGCACCACCGAGTGCGGTTTCACGTGCTTTGTCCAAGGCAATGTGATACGGGAGGATGAGCGATGCAGCGTGGCTGACGCGTACGCGAGAGATGTCGATGCCACGCGCAACCAGCCCATCAAACTCGCGAAGGAGCGTCTCCGGATTGACGACGACGCCTGGCCCGATGATCGGAGTGATATGTCCGTAGAGGACGCCGCTCGGCACAAGGTGCAGCTTGAACGTGTCTTCGCCAATGACAATAGTGTGCCCCGCGTTGTCGCCACCCTGGTAACGCACAACCGCCGCAACCTGCTCGGCGAGGAAGTCGGTCGTCTTCCCCTTCCCTTCGTCGCCCCACTGGAGACCGACGATCACGCTGGCAGGCATTGCTTCCCCTTTCGCTAGGAGCTGGTTGCGCCGGGTAGAACTCGGCGCGCGGATCGTACCCTCCCGCGCCATCCGCCGCTCACTTCGGCGCGCCGCTAGACTCGCCGTATGAGCATCAGCCCAGCACCCGTGGAGCCCCCCGCACCGCGAAAACGCTACGGCGGTTCGTGGCTCCCGAAGCCCTCACTCTTTGTCAGCTGGCGCCCAAACGGGATCGGCCTGCAGAAGCCGAACCACGTCATGGAGACCCTGCGGACGATCTGGGAGAACCGCGGCAACCTTCGATACGCCTGGCGCATTCTCAGTAAGGGGGTCTGCGACGGCTGCGCGCTCGGCGTCGCTGGCTTCAAGGACTGGACGATTGACGGACTTCACCTCTGCACCACGCGCCTCAACCTGTTGCAGGTCAACACCGCACGCGCCTTAGATCCGGCGCGTCTCGCGGACGTTGCCGTACTTCGCTCGCTCTCTTCAACGGAACTTCGTGCGCTCGGCCGACTCCCTTATCCCATGTTGCGCATGCGCGGCGAGGCGGGCTTCAAGCGCATCAGCTGGGAGCGCGCACTTCAGGTTGCGGGCTCGCAGATCAAGGCGGCTGGTCCTTCGCGCATCTCCTTCTTCCTGACGGCACGCGGCATCATGAACGAAACCTACTACGCCATCCAGAAGGTGGTGCGCTTCCTCGGAACAAACGACGTGGACAACGCCGCGCGCATCTGCCACGCGCCGAGCACTGGTGCGTTGAAGCACGGCATCGGCTACGGCGCAACCACCGTGTCCTACCGAGATGTGATCGAGAGCGATCTCATTATTCTCTTCGGCTCAAATGTGGCGAACGCGCAGCCAGTCTTCATGAAGTATCTGCACCTTGCCAAGAAGCGCGGCGCGAAGATCCTGGTGGTGAACCCGTACCGCGAGCCTGGACTTGAGCGCTACTGGGTCCCAAGCAATGCCGATTCACTCCTCTTCGGCACGAAGATGGCCGACGCATGGGTCCAAGTCGCCCAAGGGGGCGATATCGCCTTCATCAGTGCCGCGCTACTGAGGCTCGAAGAGCTCGGCACACTTGATCAGCAATTCATCAGCGAGAAGAGTGCGGGATGGAGCGAACTCCGTGCGGCGCTCACCGGGCGAAGCATTGACGAGTACCTGGCAATGTCAGGCGCGTCGCGCGCGGAGCTTGAGACCTTCTGCACGCTCTACGGAGGAGCGAAGTCGGCTGTCCTGATCTGGTCAATGGGGATCACGCAGCAGGCCTGCGGCAGCGAGAACGTTGCTGCGATCGTCAACCTTGGACTTGCGCGCGGCAACATCGGCCGCCCTGGCGCCGGACTGATGCCGATCCGTGGGCATAGCGGCGTGCAAGGTGGCGCAGAGATGGGTGCGTACGCGACGGCGCTTCCAGGCGGCCTCCCCATTGAGTCGCGCTACACCGAACCACTTGCTGCAGCGTATGGATTCCCGATCGCGCCGAAGAGTGGACGCTCAGCGCCACAGCAACTTGACGCCGCTGAGCGCGGTGAGATCGATGTGCTCTGGAGTGTTGGCGGCAACTTCTTGGAGACGATGCCAGATCCGGAAGCGGTTGCGCGCACGCTCGCCAAGGTGCCGCTCCGCGTGCACCAAGACATTGTGGTCAGCAGCCAGATGCTCGTTGATCCAGGCGAGGCGGTCCTGCTCCTCCCCGCCACAACTCGCTACGAAGTTCCAGGCGGCGGAACGGAGACCACCACAGAGCGACGCGTTGCCTTCAGCCCAGAGATCCCAGGACCGCGCATCGGCGAAGCGCGAACGGAGTGGGAGGTCTTCACGCAGCTGGCGCAGGTTGTTGATCCCACACGCGCGCACCTGGTTGCATTCCCTGGGGGCACGCAGCAGATTCGCGAAGAGATCGCACGCATTGTTCCCTCCTATGCAGGCATCGAAACGCTGAAGGAGAGCGGCGATGCAATTCAGTGGGGTGGCGAGCGCCTCTGCGAAGGGCAAGTGTTTGCCACCCCCGACGGGAAGGCGCACTTTGCAACCGTGCTCCCGATTGAAGCGACGCTCCCAGCAGGGAAGCTGAACCTCTCCACACGTCGTGGCAAGCAATTCAACTCAATGGTCTGGAAGGACAAGGATCCGCTCAACGGTGCGGTACGAAGCGACATCCTCATCTCCGCGGCCGATGCCGCCGCCCGCGGCTTTGTCGACGGCGTCGCCGTGCGGGTGCGCAGTGCAACAGGCGAAGTGCAGGCACATATCAAGGTGGCACCGATTCGCGCAGGGAGCGTGCAGATGCACTTCCCTGAAGCGAATCCGCTCATTGACGGCGTGCACCGAGATCCAATCAGTCACGTGCCAGACTACAACGCAATCGTTGAACTCATCCCTGCTGACGCAACGGCTTAGCAGTCGGTGATGGCGCCGGGGAGCGCACCAGAGAGCGTCCCAGCAGGCGCGATCGGCATCCTTCTTGCTGGTGGTGCAAGCCGTCGATTTCCTGGCGGGAAGCTTGACGCGCTGATTCCAGCGACGCTCGCTGATCTGCGAGGACGACCTGAACTTGCAGGAGTACGAGTCCTTGACGCTGCGTACGCAACGCTCGCTGCTGCCGTCTCCGAGATCTATGTGCTCGGTGATGCGTCGCTACCCCATCCGGCAAGAGTGGTGACAGATCGTGTGCTGCACGCGGGGCCAGCGGCGTCACTCGCCGATCTACTCGCAAGCGAAAGACTCCGCAATCACGGCGATGCAACGCGCGTGATTGTCCTCGCCGCCGACGCGCCGTTCGCACCGCCACTTCTCTTGGGGCTTATGGCTGCGGCGCAGGGGAGCCTGATCGTTCAGGAGGGTGAGCCACTCCCGTTCGCCGCAGCGCTCGGTGCACTCCGCAAAGCGGTGCGCGAAGGTCAGCTCCCTCGGCTACGCGATCTTGCGGCGGCACTCGGCGCCGCGCCGCTCGACCCCCGCATCGTGAGCCGACTTGACCCACTCGGCGCCGCTCTCGCAGACATTGATTCACCCGAGGATCTTGAGACGCCAAGTCCGCGCTGAGCGTGGGATGATCGCCGCACGATGAGTGCTCCCATCACGATCCTCTGGCTGCGTCGCGATCTCCGCCTCGCCGATCACCCTGCGCTGATTGCGGCGGCAGCCCACGCGCACGAAACAAGCGGCAGGCTCCTGCCGATCTTCATCTGGGAGCCAGGAGTCTTCGCGGGTCGTCGCGCGAGCGCAAATCGCACCTGGTTCCTGCGCGAAAGCCTGCGCGAACTCTCGCGCGAACTTGAGGCGCGCGGCTCAATGCTCCTGGAGGTGCAGGGGCCCGGGTCGAGCGCGCTCCCTGCACTTGTGCAACACCTCACCACGAGCGGCACCGCTGCAAACGAGATCGCACTCTTTTTCACGCGCGATCACACGCCGTACGCTCGTGCGCGCGATCGTGCGGTGGCGGAGCTCCTTGCGCCGCGTGGCGTCAGCGTGCACGCCACACGTGGCTTCACCGTTGTCGAACCAGACGAGCTACTCACCGGTGGCGGAACCGCCTACGGGGTGTACACGCCGTACTTCCGCCGCTGGCTTGAGCGCGTCTCGTTGAACAACGAGCGGCCTCTCGCCGCACCGGCAACACTCCCCCCGCCACCATCACTGAAACTTCCCCCAGCGCTGCAACCCGACCACGCCGCGATTGAGCGCGCAGCGCAGCCAACAGCAACGGTCGCGCTTCTCCCTGTGCCTGGCGAGAGCGCTGCCCGCGCCGCGGCAGAGCGCTGGATCACCGCCGCGCGCGGCAACGGCGTGAACGGTTACGCCGCACGACGAAACACACTCGCAGATGAAGAGGGGACGAGTCGACTCTCCGCAGCACTGCACCTCGGTCTCCTCTCGCCGCGCGAGCTCGTGTCGCGACTGCTCCCGCTCCCACCGGAGCGTGAAGGGGAACGATCTGGCGAGCGGTTATGGGTGAGCCAGATTGCCTGGCGTGATTTCTACACCCAGGTGCTATGGCACGCACCGCACGCGGCACGATCTTCCTGGAAGCCTGCGTACGATGCGATTGAGTGGGATACGCGCGAAGGAACGTTCAACGCGTGGTGTGACGGACGCACGGGGTACCCCATTGTGGACGCGGCCATGCGACAACTTCGCGAGACAGGCTTCATGCACAATCGCGCGCGCATGATCACCGCATCATTCCTGACAAAAGACCTTCTCGTTGACTGGAGAAAGGGCGAGGCGCACTTCTTGCAGCATCTCGTTGATGGAGATGTGGCGGCGAACAACGGTGGATGGCAGTGGTCGGCGGGGAGTGGAACCGATGCGCAGCCATACTTCCGCATCTTCAACCCCGTCACTCAGGCGGGCAACTTCGATCCGGATGGTGCATATGTGCGTCGCTGGATCCCCGAACTTGCGGCACTGAAGGCACCCGCGATCCATGCACCGTGGGCACACGCCGCAGCACTCGCGGCGGCCGGCATCACGCTCGGCGTGCACTATCCAGAACCGATCGTTGATCACGCAGTGGCGAGAGCGCGGACGCTGGAGGCGTATGCGCGTGCCGTCAAGGGACTCCCAGCACCTCGTGGCGAATAAGACCCGTGGCGAATAAGAGGAGTACGCGTGAAGCGCACGACGCGTCTCGGCACGTCCCACCGAGCCTTCGCGCCGAAAAGATCTGTGCGTCGTGTGGTCGACCGTTCTCTTGGCGTCGGCGCTGGGCGAAGGTTTGGAGCGAGGTGAAGTACTGCAGCGATGCGTGCCGGTCCGCGAGGTGAGCGTTGAGCCGTGAGCGTTTAGGGCACCCGGCGTGGCGGCGGATCGTTGCCGTCTACATTGCGGTGCAGTTCGCCGAGATCTTTGGCGTCAGCATCATCTACTCGTATCTCCCCATGGCGTTGGAGCGGGCTGGTGTGCCCATTGGCGAGATTGCATCACTGACCGGTCTCTCTATTGCAGGGCTCTTCGTCATCGGTGCACCGCAAGTACCGATCTGGCTCGCGATCGCTGAGTTGCGATCACGTCGACTCGTTATCGTGCGCAGCGGCCTCATCGCGCTAGCGGCGCTGATCGCCATTGCGCTCGCCGACCAGGCCTGGCAACTGGTTGGTGCAACGGTGGCGCTCGGCTTCTGGCTCGGCAACACCGGCGTGATGCTTGCCACGATTCGTGAA
>CAIZYO010000138.1 GCA_903937225.1 uncultured Chloroflexota bacterium
CTCGTCGCCGAGCGGGATCAGCGCTGTTTCGCCCTCTTCAACCGATGCGCGCACCGCGGCAACCAGACGACGATCAAGGGCTGGATGGAAGCCGTGGCTGCGTTCGAGTTCAACGGCGATCGCCTCCACGAGCGTCTCCTCCGTATATGACTCAATGATCCTGCCGCGCGCCTCCTCAACCGCGGCGAGGAAGTCCTCGGGCGTAATTCGCTCGTCGTGCGCAAGGGTGACGCCCAGTGCGAGCTCGTCCTCGGCCTCGTAGATCTCGTAGAAGAACATGCGTGGGAGGCTATCACCGCCGCGGCACCTTGTCGCTTGACGCGGCCTGCGCGGCAAGGTGAAACTGGAACGATGAAGTTGCGACTCGAACGTGCGCTCCCGACGACGGCGGCGAGACTGCGGGCACTCGTGGCCGCCTTTCTGCTCTTCGCATTCGTCGCCCTGATCGGCCGGAGCCTCATCGGCGCACTCGAGGTGAATGCGGAAATCTCTCGTTTGCGCGATGAGAATGCTGCGCTCGCCGCCGAGGCTGAAGCGCTCACCGCAGAGCGCATCCTGCTTGACGACGCCGCCTTCCTCGACTTGATTGCGCGAGGTTACTCGCTCGGCTCGTCCGTAGAGCGGCCGTTCGTCCTTGCTGCCGACGCGACCGAGCTTCCCGCAGATGCTCCGGGCTCCGCCGCGCGCCGACTCACGGTTGCGGAGGAGGTGCGCTCACCACTCGATGCCTGGATTGAGGTTCTCTTCGGCGGCTGAGGAGTTACTTTTCAGGATCTCCGAAGACGGTCCAGTGCCACGGCTTCACCGGTTTCCCCGTGAGTTCAATCGCAACATGCTTCACCTGGGTGTACTCCTCAAACGAATAGTGGCTGAGATCCTTCCCGAATCCTGACTGCTTAAAGCCGCCGTGCGGCATCTCGCTCATAAAGGGGAGATGATCGTTGACGAGCACCGCGCCGAACTGTAGGGCCGCCGCCATCCGATGCGCGCGCTGCACGTCCGCGGTCCAAACGCTGGCGGCGAGTCCGTACGGCGTGTCGTTCGCAAGTTTGATCCCCTCCGCTTCGCCAGAGAAGGGGAGCGCGACGAGGACTGGTCCGAAGATCTCCTGCTGAACGATCTCGCTGTTCTGCGCCGCACCCGTGATCAACGTCGGCGCGTAGAAGGCACCACCCTCACAGCCGCTCGGACGCTCCTCGGAGCCGCCCGCAACCACTTCGGCTCCGGCGGCGCGTGCGCGATTGACGAAGCCTGCAACACGGTCCCGATGCGCGAGGGAGATCAGCGAACCCATATCGGTTGTTGCACTGAACGGATCGCCGAGGCGAACGCTGCGCATCAGTTCGGCAACCCGCGCAACGACCTTCTCGTAGACGCGCTTCTCGGCATAAATCCGTGTGGCGGCGGTGCAGTCTTGGCCGGAGTTCACGATCGCGCCGATCAGTGCGCCGCGCGCGGCGTTCTCAACGTCTGCATCGTCAAAGATCACGAGCGGGGCCTTCCCACCGAGTTCAAGGTGGAGGCGCTTCAGTGTTGGTGCGCTCGCCGCCATGAGTTGGCGGCCGGTAGCAGAGTCTCCAGTGAGCGTGATGATGTCAATGCGAGGGTCCGCGGCGAACTGGGCACCGATCTGTGGCCCAGGCCCCGTGATCACGTTCACCACTCCGTCAGGGAATCCAACCTCGCGTGCAAGTTCGGCGAGCCGAATCGCCGTGAGCGGCGTTGCGCTCGCCGGCTTCATGACAACGGTATTCCCTGCGGCGAGTGCTGGGGCTGCCTGCCAGATGGCCATGGCGAGTGGGTAGTTCCACGGTGCAATCAGGGCTGCGACACCGACTGGCTCTCGGCGAATCATGGAGGTGTGGCTCCCGCTGAACTCCGAAGCGGCGCGACCTTCTGGGCTGCGCAACACGCCAGCGAAGAAGCGCAAGTGATCAACGGCGGCGGGAATGTCGCCATCGCGGCGCAACTTCCGCGCTGTGCCCGTCTGCCAGACCTCCGCGTCAGCAACTGCGTCCGCCTCTGCGGCGAGCGCATCGGCAAGGCGAAGGAGGAGGAGCGCGCGGTCGGCTGGTGTGATGCTACGCCACGGACCATCATCAAACGCCGTGCGCGCGGCGGCGATTGCGGCATCAACGTCTGCAGGGGAGGCGAGCGGGATCTTGCCGATCGGCGCGCCGGTCGCTGGGTGACGCAGGTCAAAGGTTTCGCCGCCCTGCGCAGCACGCGAGGTGCCGTTAATCAGGAGTTGCGGCGTGAAGTTGGGTGTGGTCTTCGCCATTGCGCAAGGGTAGGCGATCCCTCCGTGGAGGTGTGGCATCTGTCGCGCTAGGATGACGCCATGAGCAGCGAGCAGCCCCCGAAGCGTCCAGAGCGCGCGGTGAAACGCGCAGCGCCGAGCGCTCTCCCAGCGCCAGTCGCTCCTGTCACCCCGCATGTCGCCTCCGCGCTCGCCGCATCGAGCCCATGGGCCTACGCCCCCGCGCCTGAGTCGAAAGAGCTCGCCCTGATCCGACCGCGCTACGGGCTCTTCATTGACGGCCAGGAGCGCGCACCTGCAAGTGGCGAAGTGGTCATCACCTACAACCCGGCAACCGAAGAGCCGCTCGCCGAAGTGGCGAAGGGGGGTGCCGAAGATGCAGACCGCGCCATCACCGCTGCGGAGCGTGCGTATCGAAAGGTCTGGTCAAAGCTTGCGCCGCGCGAGCGCGCCAAGTACCTCTATCGCATTAGTCGCATCCTGCAGGAGCGGAGCCGCGAGTTTGCGGTGACGGAGACCCTCGACTCTGGAAAGCCGATCCGCGAATCCCGCGACGTGGATGTGCCGCTCGCGGCGGCACACTTCTGGTACTACGCCGGTTGGGCGGACAAGCTGCAGTACGCCGTCCCAGGACGCCGTCCCGACTCACACGGCGTAGTGGGGCAGGTGATCCCGTGGAACTTCCCCCTCCTGATGCTCGCCTGGAAGATCGCACCAGCGCTCGCCGCGGGGAACACGGTGGTTCTGAAGCCTGCGAGCACCACTCCGCTCACC
>CAIZYO010000139.1 GCA_903937225.1 uncultured Chloroflexota bacterium
CCTTGATGTGGTGCTCAAGGCGAATGCATATGGGCTGGGCGCGGTGGAGGTGGCACGCGCCGCGCTTGCTGCAGGTGCGCGCGCGATCTTGGTTGCCACAATTGATGAAGCGATCCAGCTCCGCAACGCGGGGATCCACGCCCCACTCCGCGTCCTCTGGCGCGTCCCAGGTGAGTATCTGCGCCGCGCCGCCGATCTTGAGATCGGTGTCCCCGCAACGTCACCCGCCGTCGTCGCAGAGATCCTGGATGCCGACCTCGCTGGCGCACGCCCGCTCACCGTTGACATTGAGGTTGATACGGGACTCGGACGTGACGGGATACTCCCTCATGAACTCGCAGCGCTCGTGGAGCGGTTTCACGCTGCGCGTCCGCGCATTTCGCTGCGAGGTATCTGGAGCCATCTCACCGCAGCAGAGGACCTGGAGCGCTCCACGGCGCAGGCAACAACCCTTAACGGCGCTGCAGACGCGCTCGCGGAGCCAGAACTTCGGAGCGGGCTTGAACGGCACCTCGTCGGTTCGGGTGGCTTGTTGACGATTGGCGCTGGTGAACATGTTGCTCGCGTGGGGATCGCCCTCTTTGGTGTGGTTCCGAATGCGCTGCGCCCTTCGCGCAGTGCAGAGGAGATTGGCATTGCGTCGGTCTACCAGGTGATCGCGCGTCCCGTGCGAATCGCAACGCTCCCCACCGGACATGGGGTTGGGTACGGACCGCATTTTGTTGCGGAACGACCTTCGCGGATCATCACACTTCCCATTGGATATGCCGATGGGATCTCTTACCACGAGAAGGGGAAGGCAGAGGTGCTCGTGCGCGGCGTTCGGCTCCCAGTCGTGGGGAGCATTGCGATGGATTCGATCACGATTGACGCCACTGATCACCCCGCCACCGATCTGAGTACGCTTGACGATGTGATCTTCATTGGCCGATCAGGGGACGACGAGATTCAGCCCGTAGATGTGGCGCGCCGGCGCGCGGCGATCACCAATGAAGTTTCAACGAGTTTCACAAGTCGGCTGGTCCGCGTGTACACGCGTGGCGGACGCCCCGTTGCGCTCTGCGCGTTAAACGAGAGTGCCCCGTGAACGAACCGCTCCTCCTCATCGTTGAAGGGACCGGCGAGCGCAGCGGTGCGCTCATTCGCCGTGAAGGTGGCGCGCGCCTGCTTGGCGCGCTCTCACAGCCGAGCGGTGGCGCAGTGGATGCGCTTGAGGCGACGTTGATGACCGCCGCAGGCATGACGGGCACTCCGCTACGAGTCGTGGCAAACGCAGGGGACTCGGAGCGTGCGGCGGGGCGCCTCGCGGCGTGGCTCGGTGGCCCAGTGCGGATTGCGGAGATCACTACCGACGGCGGCCGACTCACGCTTGTATCGCCTGACCGTGCCGCGGTCAGCTTTGAGGTGCCAGGTGCGGCAACGGTCCCTGCTGATCCGGTGGAACGCCGCCGTCGCTGCGATGGCGTGTTGGCGCTCCTTGGTCGCACTGATCGTTCCACGGTGGCCGACCTGCTGGGAGATCTTGCAGACGCGCCACTCCGCGATCGTGATGATGCGCGAGACCAGGTGCGAGCGGCAGCTGTGGCCGACGCGATGGGCCGCCTCGCCGAGCTGCTCGCGGATGAGGACCTCGGTGATCTCGACCTTGAAGGCGCTCCGCTCCTACTGGTGGGCGTTGCGGCGAGTCTGATCGCAACTGGGACGCTCCCGATCAGTGTCGCTGCGCCGTTAGCCCCGTCAGGGCGAACGCGGATCCTGCTTGAGCCGTATGGCATCTTCGCCGCGCTCGGAGGAGAGGCGCTGGACGACGTATGGATTGATTCGGCACTCTCATCGCTCGCACGCGACCTGCTGCTGCCAGGTGGCGATCTCGTCCGCGTCGCGGGCGAGGAAGGGGACGAACTGCTCGTGCGCACACCGCGCAGCGAAGTGACACTGTCGCACGGCGAAATCTATCCACTCCCACTTCGGACCGGCGAAGAGGAGCAGGTGCTCCTCACACGAGGAGTGCAGCAGGCTGAGTTCACGCTTCATGGCGGGATCGCACGTGCGGCGATCGTCTTTGGCGATGCACTCGCGGCGCCGCATGAGGTGCGAAGTGGAAGCCTCTCCGCGGCGATCACTGCGGCCACCAACGCCGCCCCGATCCCTGCACCGATCAGCCTCCTGCCTGCAGGGAGTGCGACGCATGGCGTGCGCGGTGGCCGACAGTTGCTCGGGGATCTCGTCGAAGGGGAGGTTCACTTCAGTGAAACGGAACCTGAAGGGAGCGGATGGGAGCGCGCCGTTGCGGCAGGACTCCTCGCGATTGGAAGTGCATCGCCCGAGACGGTGCTGCGCGCCAGGGCCGTTGGCGTGCGTGGCGTGATCGTTCACGGACTCAGTGATGGTGAACGTGACGCGCTGAACGCATCCCTTGAGCGGCGAATTGCAGCTGCTGTTGCCACGGCTCCATTCGGCCTGATCATCATGACGCCGCGCCGTCCCACGTCTGGGAGTGACGAGCGCGTGATGCACCTGCTTCGAAGCCTCCACGGCGCGCGCGTGCGCTTCAGTGACGAACCGATTGGCATCGTCGTGCACGGTGGCGGAGCTGACCAAGAGGCGGGGGATGTCCTTGTGATTGGGGGGGTCCATGAAGGTAGAACTGGAGTGTGGGAGGGGCTCGCCGATCCGCGTGCCGATGATCCACTCGGTGCGGTTCGCATTGACGGAGTGCTCTGCGCAGTACCGATCGGTGATCTGCAGCGCCGCTCCGCGTGATCTCGCTGCGCATCGAACTCAACGACCTCGCGGCGACGCAGCGACTCGGCACCATCATCGCGCACCACCTCCGCGCAGGTGATCGTCTCCTCCTGATCGGGGAGATCGGTTCAGGGAAGACGACGCTGGCACGCGCGATCGGATCTGCGCTCCACGCCGAGCCTCCGCTCACCTCACCGACCTTCCTGCTTGTCTCCGAACACCAGGGAGCCCTCCCAATCTGGCACGCCGATGCCTATCGCCTCCCGCCGGGAAGTGATCCGCTTGCGGCAGGGCTGATTGACGAACGCCATGCGGCGGGCATCACGATTATTGAGTGGCCAGAACAGGTGCGCTGGCCGCTGCAGGGCGAAGGGTCGTCGCTCCTTGAAGTTGAGCTCACACCTGGCGCTCACGATGATGCGCGAGGTGCAACGTTGCGTATCGGAGATGCGGCGCGCGCAAAGAGCCTGCATGCGGCCGTACTCGCGGCGGGGATTGAGACTGCTGATGGATCGTAGTCGCACGACGCTGATCCTTGACGGATCGCTTGGCCACGGGTGTGTGGCGCTCCTCGCGTTAAGCGGTCCGCGATCAGGGGACCTCGTGGTCGCCGAGTCTGAAGAGCCGCAGCGCAGCCATCTTGAACGAATCGCCACGCTCCTCCCGGGCGAGGCGTCGCGCGCGGAACTTACGGCGATCGTGATTGGCGTTGGGCCTGGGAGCTACACGGGGATTCGTGCGGCCTCTGCCGCGGCGGCTGGCGTTGCCGCGGCCCTTAACCTTCCCCTCATCGCGATTCCATCCGACCGCGCGCTCTACGCTGCCGCCAAAGAGGTGGGTGGCGAGACGGTGGTCCTTCCGCTCGGCACTCGGGAGGTGCTGGTGATCCGCGAGGCGGGGAGTGAGATCGCCGCGCATGCGGAAGCGCCAGCCTCCGCAGACCTTGCGCGCGTTGCCTCGCGCCTCCCGCATGCGTTCGCAAACCTCGCTTCAGCTGCACTGAGCGAGGCGCTCGCTGCTGCCGTGCGCGGAGAGTCACCACAACGGAGCGAGATACAGCTTCGCTACCCTTCGCCACCGCGCGGGGTTGATGGGAGGGGTGTCTAGTGCGACGAGATGAGTATGAGATTCGACCGTTGACCATCGCCGATCTCCCGCTGATGCGCGCGATTGAAGAGGCGAGCTTCAGTACGCCATGGCCAGGGAACGCATATGAGTCCGAACTGACGACGAACCGTTTGGCGCGATATGTAGGGGCATGGCGCGGAGGGGAGCTGCTGGGGTTCGGCGGGATTTGGCTGATGGTGGACGAAGCACACGTGACTACGATTGCCGTAGCGCCTGCCTTGCGTGGTGAGGGACTCGGCACGGCGCTGATGCTTGAGCTCTTGCAAGAGGCACGTCGTGGCGAGGCGCGCGTGGCAACGCTTGATGTTCGCGTCTCCAATGAACTGGCTCAGCGGCTCTATGCGCGACTCGGATTTGCAGAGGCGGGGCGAAGGGTTCGATATTACGAAGAGAGTGGCGAAGATGCGATCATCATGACGACCCCAGAACTTAGTGATCCTGGACAGCAGGCGCGCGAGGCGCTCGCGCACGCCGCGACCAAGACTGATGAGCCCCTCCCGAACCCAGAGGCATTTGACGTGGTGGCGCGATGAGCCGTGCGCGATTGATCCTTGCGGTTGAGTCAAGTTGCGATGAGTCGGCGGTTGCCCTTGTGCGCGAAGGGGGAGAGGTCGTCGCTGAGCGCGTAGCAAGTCAGAGCGCCCTCCACGCTGCCACAGGGGGAGTGATCCCTGAGGTTGCGGCCCGTGAGCATCACCTCTGGGTGCCACGACTCTTGGAAGAGGTGCTCAACTCGGCAGAAGGGGAGCCACACGCGCGCGAGATCGATGCGGTTGCAGTGACGACCGGTCCCGGGCTGATTGGTTCACTCCTTGTCGGCGCAGGCGTTGCCGCCGCGTGGGCGTGGGGACGCGGACTCCCAATCGTTCCGACGAATCACCTAGAGGGCCACTTTCGCGCCGCGTGGCTGCACGATGCAGTCTCCGTCTCGGCCACCCCGCAACTTCCCGCAATTGGTCTCATTGTCTCCGGGGGTCACACGCTGATCGTGCATGTGAGGGCCGATGGGACGAGTGAACGACTTGGCGGCACGATCGACGACGCGGCGGGCGAAGCGTTTGACAAGATCGCGCGCCTCCTCGGCCTTCCGTATCCCGGCGGCGCGGCACTCTCGGCACTCGCCGCAACGGCAACGGCACGCGTTGGCGGCGACCGCCTCCCTGTTGCGCGGGTAGATGGTGAATATGACGTGTCGTTCAGTGGCGTGAAGACCGCCGCGGCGCGGATGGCGCTTGCGGCAGCGGGTGTCCCTTCAGGCGCGCCCGGCCGGGCCGCGGCTCTCCAGGCAACACTTCGTGAGCGCCCTGTGCCGCCGGCAGCTGCCGCAGCGATCGCCGCCGCCGCGGAAACGGCGATCGTCACGGCACTGCTCGAGCGAGTGGAGGCGGCACTCCTTGCGCATCCGGGGACGGGGCTCGTGGTTGGGGGTGGCGTTGCGGCGAACGGACCGCTTCGTGCAGGTCTCGCGGCCGTGGCGGCCAAGCATCAGCGTCTCCTCAGCATCCCGCCCGTTCGCTGGTGCACCGATAATGCAGCCATGATTGGAGCTGCCGCACATGCTGCGCTCAACGAGCAACGCGTGACGCTGCAGGATCCTGCACGTGGGCTCACGGTGAGCGCCTCATGGCCATTTGGCGTGGCGGCGGCAGGATGAGCCCCGTACCTCGTCGAAGCGGTGCGCGACCGCTCGTTGCAGGGCATGCGCCGAAGCAGCGTCTCAGCCAGAGCTTCCTTGTGGATCTTGAGGCACGCGATGCGATCGTCGCGGCCGGAGGTGCCGCACCAGGTGAGATCGTCCTGGAGATTGGCCCTGGGCTCGGCGTACTGACCGAAGGACTCCTGGCGGCAGGTGCGCGGGTGGTTGCGATTGAACTTGATGACGATCTTCTCCCGCGGCTCCAGGAGAAGTTCGCCAAAGCGATCGCGAGCGGAGACCTGACCCTCATCCACGGCGATGCGTTGAACGTTGACCTTGAGCCACTCCTCCCCTCCGACGGAGTGTGGCGCGTGGTGGCGAACATCCCGTATCACATCACCAGCCCGTTGCTTCATCGCCTCCTCTTACTTGAGCACCCCGCAGAACGAATCGTCCTGCTCGTCCAGCGTGAGGTCGCGGAGCGCGTTGCCGCACCGGTTGGCGACTGGTCGTATCTCACCGCGTTTGTCCGATCTCGGAGCGAGGCCACGATTGTGCGCCTGGTCCGTCGTGAATCGTTTGAGCCAGTTCCTACAGTGGATTCGGCTGTGCTCTCTCTTGAGCGCTTGACGCACTCGCCGCTTGCCGGACTCTCTGAAGATGACGAGGAGCAGCTCTGGAGGCTCGTCCAGGCCGGATTCAGGGAGCGCAGGAAGAAGCTGCGCAACGCGCTGCCACGTGCACTGCCGATTCCTGCCGACCAGATCATGCAGGCGCTTGAGCGCGCGGATACGGATCCGGATTTTCGAGCGCAGGCGCTCAGTGTCGAAGGTTGGGTGCGGCTCCTTCGTGAACTTGGCGGTATCCCTGGCGCGCCGACGCGCCCGCCGCGCGTGATGCGAACACTTCCGGGGGAGGCTCCTGTTCGTCGCGGACGCGTTGGTGCTGGGCGCGTCCACTGGGTTGAGGTTGACGCTCCTGGAAAGGTGAACCTCACCCTCGCGGTTGTGGGTCAACGCGAGGACGGTTATCACGATCTTCACAGCATCGTGGCACCACTCCGCGCGAGTGACCACATCACACTCCGACTACTTGGCGGAGAGGGCACCGAAGATGAGTTGCACTGTGCTGGCTTACCGATCTCAGGTGCTGGAGAGAATCTCGTTCTTGCGGCGCTGCGCGAGCTGCGCAGGGAGGTGCCGATTCCGCCGCTCGATATCGTGCTGGAGAAGCGGCTCCCTGTGGCGGCGGGGCTCGGTGGCGGATCAAGTGACGCCGCGGCGGTGCTTCGTGGTGCACTTGAGCTGTGCGGAGTCGAGTTGGCAGAAGAGCGACTGATGCAGGTTGCAACACGCATCGGCTCCGATGTGCCGCTCTTCCTCCCCGGCGGACCTGTGCTGATGGAGGGACGAGGTGAGCGGGTGACGCCACTCGCACCGTGGAGCGAGCCGGCCCCTGGCGTGCTGTTGATTAGCGCACGCGAAGGGATTAAGACGCCTGATGTGTTCGCCGCCTTCGCCGCTGGGGTGCGGGGTGATGCATACGGAGCAGCACTCGTTAGCTCGCAACACCTAGCGAGTGAGGCGCTCGCCGGACTCACGACCGTTGCGCTCCTCCAGCGATCGGCGGCACTCGCGTCGGCGAATGATCTGCTCGCCGCCGCCCGAGCGATCACCCCGTGGCTGCGCCCGCTCGATCACTCGCTGCGCCGCCTCCTCGGGCGCCCACTCTCCCTCTCGGGCTCGGGGCCGACCCTCTTTCTCCTCTATCCTTCGCTTTACGAAGCGGCAGAGGCTGGCGTGCTCGTTGAGGCGGCAGTAAGCCGTGGCGAACTTGCGCTTCCAGATGGTGGCGTTCTTGTCACTGC
>CAIZYO010000140.1 GCA_903937225.1 uncultured Chloroflexota bacterium
CTGAGCAGAAGTTCTGAGTCGACCGGCTCATAGCGTTGACCGAACGGTGCATAGATCCCCACCTGCTTGAAGAGTGGGTCCATGCCGAAGGTTCGTGCTTCATCAGGAACGATCGGCACGATGAGTTTCCCGAGAGCTGGATCACGCATCAGATTGCGCATCAACTTTGCGAAGGCCATCGTGGTGCTCACCGCAACGCTACTCCCAGCCGCAAACTCCTCATCAACGGCCGGCTGTGGCGCAGTCCAGACCGAAGGGTGCACGACGCGAGAAGGGAGCGGTCCGCCGAGGGCGGCGCGGCGCTCTGCGATGTACTTCGCCTCTGGGCTCGCTGGTCCTGGGTGGTAGTACGGAGCCTCAGGGATCTTCTCATCAGGGATCGGAAGGTCGAGCCGGTCGCGGAAGGCGCGCAGCTCCGCCTCGGTCAACTTCTTCGCCTGGTGCGCAGGGTTCGTTGCCTCAACGGATGGGCCCAGCGTCCAGCCCTTCACCGTCTTCGCGAGGATCACCGTTGGGGCACCCTTGTGCGCCACGGCGGCAGAGTAGGCGGCGTGAATCTTTCGGTAATCGTGTCCGCCGCGACGCAGGCGCACAAGATCCTCATCACTGAGATGCGCAACAAGTTGCGCGAGTGCAGGCTCTGGCCCAAAGAAGTGCTCGCGGATATATGCGCCACCAGCAACGGTGTACTTCTGGAACTCACCATCCACGGTGCTATCCATCTTGCGCACCAGGTCGCCAGTCTCATCCTTTGCAAGGAGTGGGTCCCACTCGCGTGCCCAGATCACCTTGATTACATTCCAGCCAGCACCACGGAAGAGACCCTCGAGCTCTTGCACGATCTTCCCGTTTCCGCGCACGGGACCGTCAAGGCGCTGCAGATTGCAGTTCACCACCCAGGTGAGGTTGTCGAGCCCCTCTCGCGCAGCGAGGGTGAGCGCGCCTGCAGACTCAGGCTCGTCCATTTCGCCATCGCCGAGGAAGGCCCAGACCCGACTGTTCGCGGTATCAGCCAGTCCGCGGTTGTGCAGATAACGGTTGTATCGGGCTTGATAGATGGATCCGATTCCGCCGAGGCCCATGGATACCGTTGGGAACTCCCAGAAGTCTGGAAGGAGGCGCGGGTGCGGGTACGAAGGGAGGCCGCCGGGCCCCTCGGTCTCCTGGCGGAATCGATCAAGTTGCGCCTCCCCAATCCGCCCCTCAAGGAAGGCGCGTGAGTAGATCCCTGGGGCCGCGTGTCCCTGGTAGAAGATCTGGTCGCCCGGGCCGCCCACCTTGCCGCGGAAGAAGTGGTTGAAGCCCACCTCATAAAGGCTGGCCGCACTCGCGTACGTTGCAAGGTGGCCGCCGATCCCCGGGTGCTCCTTATTGGCACGCAGCACCATCGCCGCCGCATTCCAGCGCACGATGTGCCTGATGCGCGTCTCCATCGCCTCGTCGCCAGGGAAGCTCGGCTCGTCGCTTGTCTTGATGGTGTTGATGTACGGCGTGGTCGCAAGTGTGGGGAGATCCACGCCAAGATCGCGAGCGCGCGCCATCAAGCGCATCATCAGGAGGCGGGCACGCTCCGGTCCGTGGGCGGTGACCGAGCGCTCGAGCTCGGCGATTAGGCGCGCCGTATCGGCGGGGTCTGCGTCGGGGATCTGCTCAAGGAAGTCGAAGGTTTGCACTGCCCCCCAAGAGTAGCGCGCCGTGCGACGATGTGGGGATGAAGTCGCTGCACGGATCTGCCCCTGCGGAAGCCCCCCACAGCCCGCATCCGGGGCGAAACTAGTGGACGCCCCCCTGGCACTCCTCGCACTACTCGCCGCCATCGGCGCATTCGGGGCGCTTTTTCTTGAGTGGATCCTCGGGCGCGCCGTTCGTATCGGAACGCTCGCGCCCCCACGAATGCACATGGAGATCCTGATCAACGCCCCGCTTCCGCGCGTTTGGGAGTACGCATCTGACGTGCAGCGGCAACCCGAGTGGATGCATGAGATGAAGCGCGTTGAGATGATCACCCCAGGTCCAATCAAGGTTGGCTCACGTGGTCGTGCGACCGTGCGCATCTTTGGGATCTCAACGACAGATGATGTGGTGATCACACGACTTGAACCACCACACGCATTTGGGATTCGTCATGAAGGGAAGTTCACGGGCGAAGGACTGCTTGAGTTCAGTGCAGCAAGCGAGCAGCAGACGCTGATTCGTTGGATGGAGTATTTGCGCCCGCCGCTCTTCCCCATGCTTGCCGGGTTTCTGCAGCGGCCGATCCTCCGCAGGATCTTCCAATCAGATCTGCGACACCTGAAAGAGATCCTCGAGGAGCGCTAGCTCCCGCAGTTGATCAGAAGCGGGATCGGCTCTGCGCCAAAGGCCTGCAGCTCTCGTGTGATCGCAACGGAAGCGCCGGGCTCAATTCGTTCTGTCGTGATGATCTCCGTGAGGCCAGCACTTCCAATCTTGGTCGTACTGACGCTGCAGGCGGCGGAGCCGGCACCGCTCCCCGTGTTCTCCACGCTGATCTCAACGGAGAGTCCGCCCGGGATTGAGACAGGTGCGCTGATCTCCGCCGTAAACGGGCCAACACCCTTTGCCGAGCTCCCTGCGAGTGAGGCGAGGAGGAGCACCGCA
>CAIZYO010000141.1 GCA_903937225.1 uncultured Chloroflexota bacterium
CAACTGCTCAAACGTGATGTCGCGTCCGATCTGCGTGTTGTAGACAAACTTCACGCCGAGCTTCTCAATGAGACGGACATCGGTCTCAATTGCTTCGCGTGGGAGGCGGAACGCTGGGACGCCAATGAGCATGGTGCCGCCGCCGTACGGCAGGCTGTCATAGACGGTGACCTGGTAGCCCTTGACGGCGAGCTCGCGCGCCACTGAGAGACCAGCAGGGCCCGCACCGATCACCGCGACGCGCTCGGCGCGCGGCGTGATCTGCGGCGCAACATCAGGGATCCCCGATGCGGCGTGCCACTCAACAAGGAATCGCTTCATTGCGCGGATGGCGAGCGGGCGATCAATGTCACCACGGCGGCAGGCGCGCTCACAGGGGGCGGAACAGACGTAGGAGCACATCGCGGCGATCGGATTCGGCTCGCGGGAGAGGAGGTACCCCTCTTCGAACTTCCCCTCGGCGGCGAGGTTCAGGTAACCGCGGCAGTTGGTGCCAACGGGGCAGGCCTCTTGGCACTCAATGTTGCATTGAAGCCACGAAGCATCGACTGGTTGAACCAGAAAGTCCTGCGTCTCGAGGGTCACGATCAACCTTTCTTGCCGACGGTGGGACCGCGTTTCTCTGAGGAAATTCTAGCAGGGGCTCCTCGTGGACGCCTTCGGCGTCGAACGGCGAATCAGGCTCGTTGCGCCTCGATCTCCGCGAGCACTTCCGCCGCATGACCGGTCGGCGTGACGCTCCCCCAGACCCGTGCCACCCTCCCCTGAGGGTTGATCAGGAAGGTGACGCGGAACGTCCCTGTAAAGGTGCGATCCCCCACCGTGCGCTCCCCCCAAACCCCGTACGCCTCGGCCACCTCGTGACCCACGTCGGCAAGGATGGGAAAGTTGAGTTGGAACTTGTCGCGGAAGGCGGCCTTGCTCGCCTCGTCATCTGGGCTCACCCCCCAAACGATCGCGCCAGCCTCCTGCAGCGCGCGCTCCGCATCTCGAAACTCACAGGCTTCAATCGTGCAACCCGGAGTGTCGTCTTTTGGATAGAAGTAGAGGGCGAGCCAGCTGCCAGCAGCGGCGCTAAGTGCGCGCTCAACGCCGTCGGCATCGCGCAGTGCAAAGGGCGGCGCTACGTCTCCCGCAACCGGCCGCGCATCAAGTGGACTCATACGGCGAGTGTAAGGCGTTCAATCACCGCGCGCGCAACGCTCACCAGGAGACCCCCCGCACTCAAGAGAACGATCAACAGATCCGCACGACCGAACGTGGAGGGTCGTGATGCGCTCGCAGGGCGGGCTCGCGACGGGAGGCGTACACCGCGCACCTCAAGTGCGATCGCCAACCGAGGGACGGCGCGAATCGCCGCATCAAAGAGATCGGCGAGTAAGAGTGGGTCACTTCCACGGTGTGAGAGGCGTCGAATCGCTCGCCGCTCCCTCGCCTCGCGCATCAGCGTCGGAAGTGTGGCCGCACTTGCGAGAAGGGTGAGTGTGGGGGCGAACGGCGCGCGCAAGTGTTGCAGAGCGCCATCGGCGAGTCGCAGTGGCTCAAAGGGGCGGAGGAGTACGAGGCTCCCCGCTGCAAACGCAACAAGTCGTAGCCCCGCGCCGACGGCCGCCTCTGGGCTTGCGCCGCCGATAAGGTTCGCGATCACCATTCCAGCAATCGCGGGCGCGAGCGTAAGCGCGAGTCGCAACGTGGCAAGAAACTGCACCCCCGAGCTCCAGGCAACGATCAGCGCAGGGAGAGCGATCGCCCCTTGCGCAACCGCCGTAGCTGGGCTGATCACCGAGAGGACAAACCAGAAGAGTGCAAGGCCGAAGCGCGTCAACGGATTCGAGACCCCGATCAGCCGCTTCACTGGCGCTGGACTGAGCAGTTCACTGGCGAGTTGCACGCCTCGGCCAATCACCGAAGGCTCACCACTTGCAACTGCGCCAGTTGTCCCCGTTGGGTGGTGGACGGTGCGGAGCAGATCTTGCGGCACCGCACGTGCAGCTCGCTCGTCATGCGTTGCAACAAGGAGTGAGCAACCGGCGCGCGCCTGGCTGACCAACAGAGTCATCACGCGTGCGGCCGACGCATCGTCTAAGCCGAGCGTCGGTTCATCAACGAGCAAGGCGGTTGGACTCTGTGATGCCGTGAGTACGAGTGCGAGTCGACGACGCTCACCATCGGAGCAGCGAGATGCGGGACGACTCATCAAATCTGCTACGCCGAGGTCTCTGGCAAACGCTTCGGCGCGCGCCACATCTCCAGGCGCAAGCATCTGCGCGAGCGATCGCGCGCCGAGGAGCAGACCCGGGTCTTGTGGCACGTAGCGAACCACCTGGCGGCCAACGTGTCGTTCACCGCCATCACGTGGGATGAGTCCTGCGGCGAGGGCGAGGAGTGTTGACTTGCCGCTCCCTGTTTCGCCGCGCAAGAGCGTCAACCCCCCCGCGTGCATCGTGATGCTCACAGGGGGCACGTTTGGCCGATCCGCACTTGATGCAGCGAAGAGTTGCAGGACCACGTCGTTGTTCGCCGAGCCTGACCCAACAGGTGCGGACGGTTCGCTGAGCGCTCCAGCGCGAGCCGCCGCGGGTCGCGGAAGTACACGACCGTTTCCAAGGTGAATCGTGTGGTTGGCAAACGAAAGAGGCTCGAGCTCGTGGGAAACAAGCACGCGCGTTGCCTGGAGCGTTGCGATCTGCGTTGCACGTGCTGCTGCTCGCGACTCGTCAAGACCGGCGAGTGGTTCGTCGGCAATCAGGAGCGCGGGGTCAGTAACCAGTGCGGTCGCCGCCGCGGCGAGCGCTCGCTCCCCTCCACTCAAGCGATCCACATCACTCTCGCCCGCGCGCTCCGGAAGTCCAGCGGCGCTGATTGCGGCACGCACCTTCGTATGAATCAACGCTGCGGGAACCCCGCGACTCTCCAGTGCGAGCGCCACATCATCTGCGAGTCGAGGGAGCGCATGACGCGGCGCTGGTCCCGCCAGGATCACGCCGATCCGCTCCAGGAGCGTTGTGGGTGGGCCCGGTTCACGCGCGACAGCCGCCGCAACCAGATCAACCCCGCCAACGCGAAGCGTCCCCTGCAGCTCACCCGGTACGAGTGTGCCGAGAAGTCCGGCGCATGCTGCGGCAAGCGTGCTCTTTCCGGCTCCAGATGCGCCGCTAATCAGCAGCGTTTCGCCGCCTCGGACGTGCAGGCTGTATCCCCGAAGATCTAGCGTCGGCGCGGCGGCACCCGCTGGTCGCCAGACCAGATTGGCGATCTCAATCTCGGGGAGCGACTCAGGCACCAATCGCGTCAAGTGCGCCGCTGCGTCGCAAGGCGCGGTGCAGCAGCAGCGCACCGCCGCCACCGAGCAGCGCGCTGCTCGCGATCATCGCCGCCGCCAACAGCGCGGCGTAGCTTGCGTCAACTCCCGCGAAGTAGAGCGGTAGATCATGCAGAGCCATACCAACACCGGAGGCTGCACCAGCGACAAGGACTACGGGCCAGCCCCAGACGCGATACCCAAAGAGCAGGAAGACGACTTCTGCACCGAGCCCTTGTGCCGCTCCAGAGAAGAGCGCATCAATGGACCACTGGCTTGCAAGGAGGAACGAGACCGAAGCGGCGATCAACTCACCAAAGAGTGCGGCGCCGCGTCGCTTGATGATCAGTCCTGCGAGCGGACCGGCGATCACCCAGGTCCCCGCGAGCAGCA
>CAIZYO010000142.1 GCA_903937225.1 uncultured Chloroflexota bacterium
CGGTCGAACTGATCACCCCGATCGCGATCGAGGTTGGTCAGCGCTTCGCCATCCGCGAGGGCGGCCGCACCGTTGGTGCCGGCTCCATCACGAAGATCACCGAGTAACCGATGGCCAAGCAGCGGATCCGCATTCGGCTCAAGGCGTATGACCACCGCCTCATCGATCAGTCTGCCCAGACGATCGTTGAGACGGCTCAGCGCACGGGTGCCGATGTGATCGGTCCGGTGCCGCTGCCAACGCGCATTGAGAAGTTCACCGTGCTGCGCTCGCCGTTCATTGATAAGGACAGCCGAGAGCAGTTCGAGATTCGAACCCACAAGCGCTTGGTGGACATCATTGATCCAACTCCAAAGACCGTGGATGCGCTCATGCGGCTGACTCTGGCTGCAGGCGTCGACATTGAAATCAAGATGTAGGTGAGTGAAGTGACGCTTGGACTGCTCGGCCGAAAGGTTGGGATGACTCAGATCTTCGCAGCGGACGGCACATCAGTGCCCGTAACCGTCGTCGCCATCGAGCCGAACACGGTGACGAAGCTGCGCACCCCTGATCGCGACGGTTATACCGCCGTGCAGGTGGGGATTGAGGCGGGGAAGCGTCGCCTGAACAAGCCAGACCTCGGACAGTTCAAGGGCGAACTCCCAGCCTGCTCCGTGACACGCGAATTCCGCGTTGACTCCGTTGACGGTATGACGCTGGGTCAGACCCTTGATGTCACCCTTTTCGCCGAAGGCGATCTGGTGGACGTCACGGGCATCTCCAAGGGGAAGGGCTTCGCCGGAACGATCAAGCGCCACAGCTTCGCCAGCGGACCAGAGACGCACGGCGCCGACCATCACCGCGAGCCAGGCTCCATTGGTGCAGGCACGACGCCAGGTCGCGTCTACAAGGGGACACGCATGGCGGGACACATGGGCGTTGATCGCGTCACCGTGCAGAAGATGAAGATCGTGCGCTGCGATGGCGCGCGCAACCTCATTCTCGTGCGGGGCTCCATCCCAGGCGCGAAGAATGCGCTCGTTGCAATGAGCAAGTCGGTGCAGATCTAATGCCGAGCGTTGACGTCTTCTCAAAGGCCGGAGCGAAGGTGGGGAGCGTTGAGCTGCCCGCCGTCTTCTCGAGCCCTGTGAACCAGGCGCTGATGCATCAGGCAGCCGTCTCACAGCTCGCTGGCCGACGCACGGGCACGCACGCCACAAAGAAGCGTGATGACGTTGCAGGTGGTGGACGAAAGCCATGGAAGCAGAAGGGGACCGGTCGTGCACGACAGGGTTCCACGCGATCTCCGCAGTGGAAGGGCGGCGGTGTGGTCTTCGGGCCGCAGGTTCGCTCCCACGAAACGCCAATGCCAAAGCGCATGCGCCGCGCCGCACTCCTTGGCGCACTCTCCGCGAAGGTAGACACGCTCAAGGTGGTCGATGAGTTCGGCATGCAGACGCCAAAGACGCAGGTCATCTCAAAGATGTGCCTCGCGCTCAGCGCAGGGAAGCGCGTCCTCGTAGTCGCGCCGACCGTTGACAGCGCGCTCGTGAAGTCTGCAGCGAACATTCCACTCCTTGCGGTCCTTCGCGCCGATTCACTCAACCTTGTTGACTTGATGAATGCCGACACGATCATCGTGGAGAAGGCAGCCCTCGCAACGATCCAGGAGGTGTACGGATGAGCCGCAGCGCGCACGAGACCGTGCTTCGCCCCGTGATCTCCGAGAAGTCCATCCTGCAGTCGCAGGTTGGGAAGTACACCTTCGCGGTGCACGCGGACGCCTCCAAGATTGAGATTGCTGCAGCGATCGCCACCCTCTTCACTGTCAAGGTTGCGGAGGTCAACGTGCTGACAACCAAGGCGAAGTCCACACGTGGCACCCTTGCACGCAGCACCTTCCCAGGGAAGACAACTCCATGGCGCAAGGCCGTGGTCACCCTCGCCCCAGGCGAGAAGATTCAGTTCTTCGAGGGGGTCTAGTCATGGCACTTCGACGACTCAAGCCAACCAGCGCCGGCGTCCGCGGGATGACCATGCCAACGTTCGAGGAGATCACGACTGACTCCCCGTACAAGCCGCTAACCGAGAAGATGGTGCGCGGTTCCGGTCGCAACAACCAGGGGAAGATCACTGTGCGTCACCGTGGTGGCGAGCAGAAGCGTCTCTATCGCAAGATCGACTTCCGCCGCAACAAGTTCGGCATCCCAGCGCGCGTGGCAACGGTGGAGTACGACCCAAACCGCTCCGCACGCATCGGACTTCTCAACTACGTGGATGGAGAGAAGCGCTACATGCTCCTCCCGAACGGCCTCACGGTTGGCGACATGATTGAGTCCGGACCGAACGCAGAAGCGAAGCTCGGCAACTGCCTGCCGCTCGCGCGCATGCCGCTCGGCACCACGATTCACAACATTGAGCTCGTGCCAGGGAAGGGTGGCCAGATGGTTCGTTCTGCTGGCGCCGCCGCACAGCTGGTTGCGAAGGAGGGCGAGTTCGCCACCGTGCGCATGCCTTCCACCGAGATGCGACTGGTCCCGCTTGCCTGCATGGCGACGGTGGGTCAGGTTTCAAACATCGACCACGAAAACATGTCGATCGGCAAGGCCGGACGCGCGCGCCACATGGGGAAGCGCCCAGAGGTTCGTGGTTCTGCAATGAACCCTGTCGATCACCCTCATGGTGGTGGTGAAGGTAAGGCACCAACCGGAATGCCACCGAAGACCCCGTGGGGGAAGAGCGCGATGGGACTACGAACCCGTCGCAACAAGTTGACGCAGCGGCTGATTGTCCGCTCGCGACACGCGAAGTAGGAAGGAGGAGGCATGTCTCGTTCAAGCAAGAAGGCCCCCTTCGTCGAGAAGCGGCTCCTTGGTCGCATCCAGGCCATGAACGCGTCGAATGAGAAGCGCGTCGTGAAGACCTGGTCGCGCGCATCGGTCATCTACCCAGACTTCATTGGGCACACCATTGCCGTCTACAACGGACGGAAGCACGTGCCTGTCTTCGTCACGGAGAACATGGTCGGGCACCGCCTCGGCGAGTTCTCTCCAACGCGCCTCTTCAAGGGGCACTCGCGCGTTGACCGAACCACCGCTGTTGCGGGCGGTTCAGGTGGAGGCGCCTCATGACCATCCGCGTGAAGGCAACGGCAAAGTACGTGCGCGGCTCGACCCGACGTGCGCAGCTCGTGGTGCGCGCGATTAAGGGGAAGCAGGTGGCTGATGCCGCCTCGATCCTCCGCTTCCTGCCGCACTCGTCAGCACGCGATGTTGCCTCCGTCCTTAAGAGCGCCACGGCGAACGCCGAGGCGAATCATGGCATTCCGGCCGAGCGCCTCTGGGTGGTCGATGCCAGTGCCGACGAGGGCCCAACGCTGAAGCGCTTCCGACCACGAGCACAAGGGCGCGCCTTCTCCATCAATAAGCCGATGACACACATCACCGTCACCGTAAGCCCGAAGGAGGCCTGATATGGGACAGAAGGTTCATCCGATTGGCTTCCGGCTCGGCGTCACGAAGACGTGGAGCGCGCAGTGGTACGCGGATAAGGACTACACGAAGTTGCTGCAGGAAGACCTGCGCATCCGCAAGCTCATTGATGAGAAGCTCGCCGCTGCAAGCATCTCCAAGGTGGAGATTGAGCGCGGTCTCAACTACGTCACCGTGACCGTGCACTCGGCGAAGCCGGGTGTGGTCATTGGTAAGGGCGGCCAGAACGTTGAGGTGCTGCGCGCAGCGATCGGCGAGATC
>CAIZYO010000143.1 GCA_903937225.1 uncultured Chloroflexota bacterium
CTCTTCACGGCCATTGCAAGTGCGGCGGCGGGGGTGCTCGATGTCCTCTTCCCTGGCGACCTGCTGCAATCGCTCTTCGGGATCGCCACGTTCATTCCGGGGATTGCGCTTGGGGTTCGACGCATGCATGACATTGGGAAGAGCGGCTGGTGGCTGCTGATCGGACTGATCCCGATCATTGGATGGATCGTGTTGATCGTCTGGCTCGCCACCAAGAGCGACGCCGGTTCAAACCAGTGGGGCGAGACGGTGCGCGCCTAACGCGCTACTTCTTCTCCTCTTCGCGCGGGCAGGTGCAGCGTTCTGATGTTGGGACATCTTTCAGGGCGTCCTCAATGTGTTCGCCGCAACCCTCCCAGGTTGGCTTGTGGCAGGTGTCGCAGGTGACCTTCTTGCACATCTGATTGCTCCTTTTGTGTTGCACTTTCGCCCGCGCTAGTGCGCGTGCTTCTTATTGTCCAATGCTACCGCCTCTTCAATGGTCTTGATGGAGCGGAAGCTCCCGAAGCCGAACATGAGCAGCGGCACAGTGGTCTGGATCACGGCGGAGACGAGCAGTGCGACGGGGCGTGAGGTGGCCTCCGCAATCACGCCGCCAATGAAGAAGCCGAACGTAGCGCCGAAGCCCCACGTTGCCACGCGGTTCACCGACATCACGCGGCCAAGGAGTCGATCCGGCACCACCTGTTGCCTGAAGGCGGTTGCGGGGACCACATACAGCAGCAAGAGGAATCCGCCGATGAAGTAGTTCACGGCGACGATCGGGAAGGCGAACGCACGCGGCGCGATGCCTGCGAGCGGCAGGAGGAACTCCACGCACCCGAAGAGCACCGCGTCCCAGAAGAGGAGGCGGCCGAAGCCGATGCGCTTCACGGCGCGCGGCGCAAGGATGCTGCCGATTGCGCCGCCAAGGAATCCGATCGATGCAACGGCGCCAATCAGCGCCGGCTCAAAGCCAAGGTCGAGGCGCTGGTAGATGACGGACTGTCCGATCATGATGCTGAACGCAATATTGCCGTTGATCGCTTCCAGCGTGATCAGGCGCAACGTGGGGCGCTGCCAGACGGCGCGCAGACCATCACGCAGCTCTTGCGTCACGGTGAGGCCGGAGTGCTTCGCGCGCGGTGGCTCTGGCGTCTTGATCGCGGCGAGCGAGATGTAACTCACTAGGAACGTGAACGCGTCTGCAACAAGCGCGAACGGCGCCTTCACGATGCCGATCAACGCACCAGCAATACCTGGCCCCAAGAATCCTGAGATTTCGCCAAGAAGCGCGAGTCGAGCGTTGAGTTTCAACAAGATGTCGCCGGTGGCGAGTCGCGGCAGATACGCGGGCCAGGCAAGATTGAAGAAGATGCTCGC
The DNA here is from genome assembly GCA_903937225.1 of uncultured Chloroflexota bacterium. Lineage (GTDB taxonomy): Bacteria > Chloroflexota > Limnocylindria > Limnocylindrales > Limnocylindraceae > Limnocylindrus. The sequence continues at coordinate 1,363 of CAIZYO010000143.1, forward strand.
ACTGCCAATGCCGATTTGAAGCACGATCAGAAGCGGCAGCGTGAGTAGGTTCAGCGCAAAGAGCGCTGGGATGGCGAGGAGGAGCAGCGCGCGCACTACATCTGCGGCGAGCAAGAACTGCCGGCGCGGCAGCCTGTCGATCCAGACACCCGCCTGCAAGCCGAAGACCAGGTAGCCAACGGTAGTGGCGGCGCCCAGGAGTCCAGTGCCGAACGAGTTCGCACCGAGCAGGTCCACCGCCATGATCGGAATCGCAAGGTCACTGATCGCGGTGCCCACCATGCTGATCCCCTGCCCAGCCGTAACCAGGCGCAGGTCGCGCGGGTCGTTCTTCTTGATGGCGGTGCTGGCTGAAGTCATCGCGTGATTCTAGGCGCGCGGGGAACCTATCGCTCTGCTGCCTACCGCTGCAGCGTTCCCTTCGGCGTCCCTTCCAGGAGCGCGCGCCACTCTAGCTCTCGAGGGTCTGGTGTGGAGAGATCAGGGAGTTGCCACCAACCCCCAATCTCCACATTCTCTTCTTCGTCAATTGGCGCCAACCCTGACGTTGAGTAGGTGGTCAACTCAGAGAACCAGATCTCGCCATCCTCCACGTAGAGATCTACTCGAATGTGTTCACAGAGGCTCCCTAGTGCTTCGGCAATTGCAACGACTTTTGCTTTGATCTCAGGGGTCCAGCGATCAATCGGCGTTGTTTCTCCATCCGGAAGCTCATTTGTCCCCACGCCGAGATAGCGTTCCGAAATCGTAGGTCCATAATTCGCAACTCGGTGCTGTGGTGTTCCATACGCTTGTGACCACGTCACGAACTTCAGTTGACCGTTGAATACGATGCATCGAATATCGTCTGGAGCCAGTGGCCCCGTACCGATTCGCTTCTCTGCCATAAGGAGTTTGCGCGCTCCACGATATCCAAAGTGTCCAAACGCACGAGTCTCTTCATCGGTCTTGATCCACCGTGACGCGGTCTTGGTTAGTAGATCCCAAGGTGCTGGACCGGTACTGGAATCAATGATGGCGACACGCCCTGACGAATGATTCGGTTTTAACACCCAGCGCTGTGGAAGAGTTGCCGCATGTTGCTGGAGATCACGCACGTCAGTACCGATCCAATATGTTTCTGGAATTGAGAGGTGATTGGCAAGCCCGCGGGCGGCGAGGGTGCTTCGGACTAGTTCTCTCGTTGCGAGCTTGTCGCAGGCAACGGTGAGAAGGGTGCGGTGATCATTGATGATTCTCCACTGCATCTTCTCTCGGAAGGTTGTGGGGTTCTCAAAATTCCCCCAACGACGAAACGCGCGAAGGAAGAGGAGGTGCCTGCGCAGCCTCAACGGCAGCAACGGGAAGAGTGGCCCGAGTGGATGAAGGAGCGCGCGTGGATACGACGGATACGTTGGGCCAACGCGCAGGATCATCGCTGCAACGTACCCTTCGGCACGCCCTCCAAGAGCACGCGCCACTCTGCCTCTCGAGGGTCTGGAGTGGAGAGGTCTGGGAGTTGCCAATCTGCGCCTCCCTGAATGTTCGACTGGTGACCGATCTTCCCGAGCCCGCTTGTTGGATACGACGTGAACTCAAGGAAGTGGAAGCGACCGTTGAAGAAGAGCCCGTCGATTCGGATTGAATCAAATGGCATTGATGCCTCTTTCGCTAACGCGATGATGGCTGCGCGTGTCTCTGGGCTCAGTTCATCAACGGCACTGCGTGTTTCGTTAGACGTCTCATACGGGTGGCCCCATCTAATCCGCGACGCCAAGTCTTCTCCGTAGAACGAGATCTTGTAGTGATCGGTCTGATAGTCCGAGGTTACAAACGCCAATAGGATGCGCCCTTTGCTGCACAGGAGTCGGATGTCAGGAGGGGAGCCTTCGCCGTCACCAATCCGTTGTTGTGCAACCAGCAGCGGGCGAGCTCGCGTGTATGCCCAGTGCCCAAAAACGTCAATCTCTTCGTCGCGCCGCATCCATTCACGACCAGCGGCAATCAAGCGAGTCCAGTCGACTGGTGTGGCGGAGGAGTCCAACAAGGCAGTCCGCCCAGAGCTGTGGTTCGGCTTCAAGACCCAGCGTGGCGGCAGCGAGCCTGCGATCTGTTTAAGCTCTCGTATATCGCGTCCCACCCAGTAGATCTCTGGAGCCGCAATCTGCGAATTTGTCGCGGCAGCGAGACTGGCAATGTACTGCCGTGTTGCAAGCTTGTCGCAGGTGAACGCGAGAAGCGCGCGACGATCGTTGAGGATGCGCCACTGAATCTTTTCGTTCCATAGGCGTGGTTTGCGGAAGTTCCCCCACCGTTGATGTGCGCGCAGATAGAGCAGGTGTCTGCGCAGGCTCAGCGGAAGGTGCCGGAAGATCGGACCGAGCGGATGGATCAGCGAGAGGGGGAGGCGCGGCTTTGTTGGCCCGTTCAGCAGGATCACGTTTGCAGCGTTCCCTTCGGCGTCCCCTCCAAGAGCTCACGCCACTCTGCCTCGCGGGGGTCGGGTGCGGTGAGATCTGGGAGGTTCCAGAGGGCGCCGAAGCGCGCATTGTTTGCGTCGTCAATCACATAGAGTCCGCCCGCGCCGTACAGGGTGAGCTCGCCGAACCAGACTTCTCCACCCTCTACATAGAAGTCGACGCGCAGCCAATCAAAAGGTGCCGCAGCTGCAGAAGCGATTGCGAGCATCCGCTGCCGAAGCGCCTCTGCTGGGAGCACCGCAGTGGCGGCGGCATTTGAACGAAGTACACCGGGATCACCCCAACTAATCGGCGTACCGTCAGGTGTAAAGAACGCGTATTTGGCCTCAGCCTGTGACCGGTCTGCCCAGAAGTAGTACCCAGGAGCACCATCAAACGAAGAGACCTTGAAGTCGTTTGGGGCCGCCGCACCTGCGCCAACACGCTCTTCTGCGATCAACAGGTGCCGCGCCTGACCGTACGCCCAGTGCCCCATCACGAGCTCCTCTTCATCGCGCTGGATCCATGCGTCACCGAGTTTGCGAAGTCTTGTCCAATCCACTGGCTCCACTGCCGAATCGATCAACGCAAACCTCCCTGCAGAGTGATTTGGCTTGAGCACCCAACGAGCAGGGAGCCTGTGCGCATGCGCCTCCAGTTCCCGAATATCTCGGCCTACCCAGAGCGTCTCTGGGATGCGGATCGGCTGATTGATCTCTGCGGAGACACGACGGAGATACTCCTTGGCGGCAAGCTTGTCTTGGGCAAAAGAGAGGCGTTCGCGACGATCGTTGATCGTGCGCCACTGCGCCTTCTCACGGAACGTGCGCGGGTGTCTGAAGTTTCCCCACTTTCCGAACGCGCGCATGAAGAGCAGATGCCTGCGGAGACTCAGGGGCAAGTAGCGAAAGAGTGGACCGAGTGGGTGGATCAGTGCGAGCGGGAAACGCGGTTTCCTTGGTCCGGTGCGCACGATCATGCGGCGAGCGTATCAGTTGCACACCCTGCCTCAGGCTGCGAACATCACACATATGAAGCGCTACGCCGCACTCTCCCTTAGCGCTGGTCTCTTGGCGGGCGCATGTGCGGGTGCGCCTGCACCGTCATCAGAGATCTCATTCTCAGCGCGAAGCTGGCCGGAGGCGGAGGCAGCGCCGTGTGTTGTTGGTGATGGTGGCGCCGCGCGCCTTGGGATTGCTCGCATAGAGGCGATTGGCGAGTTGACGGTTCGCTTCACCCTCTGTGCACCTGATCCCGCCTTTACGCAGAAGCTGGCGGTGACGAACTTTTCCGTGAACGACTCAGGATGGCTCGCTACAGCGATTGAGGACGGCTCACTCGCGACAACGATGAACGGCACGGGGCCACTGACGCTCGTTGCATGGGAGCAGGGTGTTCAGATCGTCTTAGCGCGCAACGAGTCGTATTGGGGATATGGTGCGGCGAGCGAGCGCGTGGTGATCCAGTGGGAGCCGGAGTCCGCAGCGCGGCTGGTGCAGCTGCGCGCAGGCACGGTTGATGCGGCGGACAACGTTGCGCCAACGGATGAAGCGGCGATCGCTGCCGATGCATCACTCGCGCTCCTTACGCGCGATGGGTTCAACACGTTCTATCTGAACTTCAACAACCGCTATGCGCCTGTGAACGACGTGCGGGTCCGCCAGGCGATCGCGCAGGCGCTCGATCGGCAGAGGATCGTTGACCTCTTCTATCCGTCTGGTACAACGCTCGCGACCCACGTGCCGCCGTGCGTCATTGACGGCGCATGTGTTGGTGAGGCCTGGTACGCGCAAGATCTCGTTGCGGCGCGCGCGCTCCTGACGGAGGCTGGCTATCCGAACGGGCTCGACCTGACGCTCTCGCTGCGCGAAACGCCGCGCGCCTTCCTCCCAGATCCTGTGGCGGTGGCAACGGATATTCAGGCGCAACTCGCGGCAGTTGGGATTCGCGTCACGTTGGATGTCCAAGAGGCGGGTGGCTACATTGGGAAGCTGCTCTCTGGTGAGTTGCGCGGCGCCTCGTTCTCTGCCGCGCTTCCCGACTATCCGGAGGCGTGGAACTCACTCGGCATTGACTTCGGTTCCACCTCTGGCCCTGCGCACGGCGATCAGTACCCGCGCCTGGTTGCGCTCTTAGATGAGGCGCAACGTGAATCAGACCCTGCAGCGCGCGAAGCGCTCTTCACGCAGATCAACAACGAGATTCGTACGCAAGTCCCGGTAGTGCCAATTGCGAACGGTGCATCACTGGTTGCGACGCGCGCCGCCGTGCGCGGCCTAGTTCCGTCACCGGTTGCGATGGAGCGCTTTGACAGAGTCAGCGTTGAGGGGAGCAACACTTTCACCTGGTTGCAGGGTGGCGAGCCTGCTGGGCTCTACTGCATGGATGAAGAGGATCGCGAAGCGGTGCGCATCTGCGCGCAAGTGATGGAAGGCCTCTACGGATACGCAGTGGGAGGCACTGCCGCGGAGCCGCGCCTTGCCACTGAGTGTGTTGCGTCTGCGGACGGACTCGTGGTGGAGTGCGCACTGCGTCGCGACGTGCGCTTCCACAACGGGGCGCGCCTTGATGCGGGTGATGTCTTGGATAGCTTCGCCGCCGCCTGGGATTGCACGCACCCGCTCCACGTGGGACGCACGGGGAGCTTCCGCGGCTGGAGTTGGATTATGGGGACGCTAAACGCCGAGAGCTGCGAAACTGAGTAGAGAGGCGTTCGCGCGTTAGGGGCTGCGCTGCAACGATCCTTTCGGAAGCGGACCCAGAAGGGCTCTCCACTCATCAACGTTTGGATCTGGCGCACTCAAATCTGGAAGCACCCAGAGTTCGCCGCGCCTCCGATCATCCGCAGGGGTGATTCGCCCAAGCCCACTCCTCATGTACGTGGAGATTTCGTTGAACCACAGCTGATCGTTCTCAATGAAGAGATCAACACGCGCGTGATCAAATTGGGCGACAAGCATCTCCGCCGCCGCACGCATGCGATCGCGGATCTCAATTGGGATCAACTCAAACTTTGTTGGAACACCATGTGGGAGTTCACGATCATCTGAGTAGGACATGCGCGCATAGCTTCGATCAAAGACCGCCTTCATGGTGTTGAGCGTATGGCGAAGCGTAAACGACTCAAGCGTGCCGTTGTATACCCAACACTTTACTTCCGCATCCGGCTCAATCCCCTCGCCTACCCGCTCCTCCACAATCAACGTGTGCCTCGCCTCACCGTAGGCCCAATGCCCAAACATCCACTCCTCTTCATCGCGTCCTGCCCAGCGATCACCAAGTGCAATGAGTTCTTCCCAGTTGACTGCCTGTTTGCTTGAGTCAATCAACTTGAATCTTCCGCTGCTGTGATTCGGCTTAAGTACCCAGCGCGGCGGAAGTAGATGTGAATACTTTTGGAGATCACGGATGTCAGTCCCAACCCAATAGACTTCAGGAAACTTCAGCACGCCTTCCATCCCTGACCGCTTGAGCGTTTCACGTACGTACTCTTTATGCGCAAGCTTGTCTGCGGTCCACGAAAGAGCGGGGCGCCGATCGTTCAAGATGCGCCACTGCATCTTCTCTGACCAGAGCCTCGGATTTCGGAAGTTCCCCCAGCGTGAATTTTGTCGCAGGTAGAGGAGGTGGCGTCGCAGTGCGAGTGGGAGGTGTCTGAAGAGTGGTCCGAGTGGGTGGATGATTGAGAGCGGGAACGAAGGGAGCGAAGGTCCGAGCTTCTCTTCGAGCATGCTCTTGCTACGAGGGGGCGGCGAGTCGACTATTCGCCGATGCTCGCCCAGATGAATCCCATCATCAGGAAGAAGCCAGAGAAGAGCGCGATCAGGCCAACTGAGCCGTATGGCGAATGTGCCGTCTTGTCTTCGAAGCTGCCAAGGAGGAGGCCGAAGACAACAGCCCAGCCAACCCAGAGCGCACCCCAGAGGACTTTGCTGTTTGGGCCGGTGACGAAGCGCTTCACCCATGAGGTTTCGCGCTGCTCCTGGCTCATTGCAGCCTTCTGGAAGATGTAGACGAACCCCCCGCCAATGGCGAGCGAGATGAAGAACTCCATCGGGTTCGTAAACGGAAGCGTGAAGAGTGTCATGCGCGAATCATAGCGAACCGCTCGCTGGGGGGCGATCTCTGGCACGCTAGAGGCATGCTCGCTTGGCTTGATGAGATCCTGATCCCGCTGATCACCTCCCTCTATGGGGCGGTTGGTTATCTCGGGCTTGCCGTGGCGATGGCGGTGGACGCATCGAGCTTCCCCGTCCCTTCAGAATTCATCCTCCCGTTCGCCGGATTCCTTGTGGCGGACCCAACGGCGATCGAGCCACTTACGGGCGGCCGATGGGAGCTGATCCCCACGATCCTCTTCGCCACGCTTGGGTCTACGGCTGGCACCTTTGGCGCGTATGCGATCGGCGCATACGGCGGTCGACGCCTGCTCGTGCGCTACGGCCGCTTCGTGCGCATCTCTTCTGATGACCTTGATCGCGCGGATCGCTTCTTCGCCCGTCACGGCGGGAAGGTGGTCTTCTGGAGCCGCTTCGTCCCGCTCCTCCGCACGGCGATCTCCTTCCCCGCCGGGATCGCCCGCATGCCACTGGTGCCGTTCCTTCTCTACAGCACTGTTGGCGCACTGATCTGGAACGCGGCGCTCATCTGGGGCGGGGCCGCGCTCGGTGCGCGATGGGAAGAGGTGCAGACCTACCTTGCGCCGTTCGAAACGATCCTCTTGGCGATTGGTCTTCCTGCGCTCGTCCTCCTCGGCGCATGGCGGCTTGGGCTGCTGAAGCGCATTCGCGAGCGCTGGTAATCAGATGAGCGTCGTCATTCTTTCTGATGTGCACGCCAACATCCAGGCGCTGCGCGCCGTGTTAGACGATATTGCGAAGGTTGCACCGAGCGCGCCGATCTGGCACTGCGGCGACGTGGTTGGATACGGTGCGTCACCGAACGAAGTGATTGCAGAGTTGCAACGCGCGGGTGCAACCGGCGTGATGGGGAATCACGACCTTGCCGCACTCGGCGATGACATCGTGGAGAGCTTCAACGAAGGGGCACATGCGGCGGCACTCTGGACGCGTGAGGTGCTCAGCGCACAGAGTCGCGAATGGTTGCGTGCACTCCCGCGCGTGTTGGAGATGGGCTCCGCAACGCTGGTTCACGCGTCGCTCCGTGATCCAATCATGGAGTACGTCATGGACGCCACCACCGCAGAGGAGAATCTGCGCGGTCTCAACACGCCACTCCTCTTCCATGGACATACGCACATCCCAGCACTCTGGGAGCTACGCGGCGAGGTTGCGCACCTGACTGCGGTGGGTGACGAACCAATCCCGCTGCACGGCGCAGCACTGGTGAATGCCGGATCTGTTGGGCAACCGCGCGACAGAGATCCGCGCGCCGCATGGCTGCTCTGGGAGCGCGACGAGGCGAGCGCTGGGCTTGGCCGTGTGACGTGGCGTCGCGTGGAGTACGACATTCCGAGTGCACAAGAAGCGATCGACGCCGCCGGACTCCCCGACTCACTCGCATCGCGACTCGCGGTGGGCAGATAGTGGCAGGCAGATAGTGGCGAAGCGCACCGCTCCACTCCCACCGTTTGAACGCCTCGGTGCATGGGTACATGCGCGCCGCACATTGGTCATTGGTGCATGGTTGCTACTGATTGCGTGTGCACTCCCATTTGCACCGCAAGCGCCAGGTGCGCTACAAGCGGGCGGCTTCGACCTTCCAACACTTGAGAGCGCACGAGCGCGCGCGATCCTTGAAGAGGAGCTCGGCGCGCCGCCATCGGCACTTGTGCTTGCGATCAGCTCAGAGACGTTTATTCCCGGCACACCGCAGTTTGAAGTTGCGGCAGGAGAGGCGGTCGCTGGCGTGCTGAAGGCGCCACATGTGGTTGGCTCGCGCTCTCATCTGATTGCACCGTCGCAAGTCAACGTTGAGAAGAAGATTGTTTACGACGTGATCCTGCTTGACCTGAAGCCCGATGATTCGCCCGCAGCGCTTGAAGGGATCCAGGCGGCGATCAAGTCGGTTCCAGGGATCAAGGTTGCAATTGCTGGCGGTCCTTCGTTCTATGCAGACATTCAGAGTGTTTCGGAGACAGATCTCCAGCGCAGCGAGCTGATCAGCCTTCCACTCGCCGCAATCGTCTTGCTGTTGGTGTTTGGCTCAGCGGTCGCCGCAGGTTTGCCACTCGCCGTTGGTGGCGCAACGGTGATCGTTGCGCTCGCCGCGATCTTCGGCATTGCGCAGGCGACGCGCATGAGCATCTTCGTGTTGAACCTCACCACGCTTCTGGGACTCGGCCTTGGCGTGGACTACGCGCTGCTGCTCGTTTCGCGCTTCCGTGAAGAGCTCGGTCGCGGCGCGGCGGTTGGCGACGCAGTGCAACGAACGGTGGCCACCGCCGGACGCGCCGTCTTCTTCTCTGGCGTGACGGTAATGCTCGGCCTTGCTGGGCTCGCCCTCTTTGACTTTGCGATCCTGCGCAGCATTGGAATTGCAGGTGCGGTGACCGTCTCTATTGCCGTGGCTGCAAGCGTCACGCTGATGCCCGCCCTCCTGAGCCTGCTCGGTTCACGCGTGAATCGCCTTGCTATCCGGAAGCTCGGCAGCGGGCGGGTGAACGAGCAGGGACCGTGGGCCCGCCTTGCACGCGCCGTGATGCGCCGGCCGCTCGCCGTGGCGCTCCCCACGTTTGCGCTCCTGGTAGCGCTCGGCACACCGTGGCTCGGCGTCCGCTTCAACGCACCTGACGGGAGCGTCCTTCCTGAACGCGTGCCGAGTCGACAGGCGCTCGACGCGCTAACGGACGCATTTGGCGAAGGTTCGTTCGGTCCAATGAGTATTGCCGTTCGCACCGAAGGACCTGCCACGAGCCCCGAGAACATCACCCTCCTCTACAACTGGGTGCAGAAGATGCAGGCGGATCCGCGAATTGCGCGTGTGGAATCGTTCGTCTCCATTGATCCGCGTCTAAACCTTGCGCAGTATCAACTTCTTTACGCGTCACCCGCTGGTGCGCCGCCGGATCGATTCGCCGTGCAGATTCTTTCGCTGACCACCAAGGACGATCTCACCGCTATCTCCATCACGCCAACCTACGGTCCGAATCGACCAGAGTCGCGCGCGCTTGTTGCAGAGCTTCGCGCCGCTCGGCCAGACGCGCTCGGCGCGGGAGAACCGAGTGTGATCACGCCACCTGATGGTGTTGAGGCACTTGTTGGTGGTGGCGCCGCGGAGATTGTGGATGTGGTGGACACCATCTCCGCAGAGTTCCCACGCTCCGCTGCGGTGGTGATCATCAGCACGCTGCTCATCCTCGCGGTGCTGTTGCGTTCCATTGTGCTGCCGATCAAGGCGGTCTTCATGAACATGCTCTCCATCCTTGCGAGCTTCGGCGCACTCGTCTGGATCTTCCAAGATGGGAATCTATCCGCACTCCTTGGATTTGCGCCGCTCGGATTCGTTGAGACAACAATCCCCGTAATCCTATTCTGCGTCCTCTTCGGTCTCTCCATGGATTACGAAGTCTTCCTGCTCACGCGCATGCGCGAGATTTACGATCGCACCGGTGACAACGTGGCGGCCGTTGCAGGGGGCCTCGAGCGCAGCGGACGCATCATCACCTCTGCCGCACTGATCGTCTTTGCTGTATCTGCGTCGTTCATCTTCGCGGAGATCGTGTTGATCAAAGCGCTCGGCGTTGGTGTTGCCATTGCCGTGGCACTCGATGCAACGATCGTGCGCGCCCTCTTAGTCCCTGCAACGATGCGCCTCTTCGGTGATTGGAACTGGTGGTCGCCGAAGTGGATGCAACGCCTACTCGCCGGTCGCATTGCCAGCGAAGCGGAGGCGGAGGCGCGCAGCCGATGATGAAGGTATTGGCACTGGTGTTCGCGCTCTTCACGGTGAGCGCATGCAGTGGTCCAATCTTGGCGAACCCGCCTGCGGTTGCTGGTGCGCCGATTGTCAAGGCAACGCCGCCGCCGCCGCGCAACGATCCGCAACCGGTGCAGTTCCCGCGCGACGACGCGCCGCATGATCGACTCACCGAGTGGTGGTACGTCACAGGACACTTGACCACGCTGGATGGTTCGCGCGCGTTTGGATATGAGGCGGTGATCTTCCGCGCGATTCGCGGTGACTTCCCTGTCACCTGGGCATCACACATGGCGCTGACAGAGAAGCCACGCAACGGGCGTGAAGGATCGTTCACCTACTACGAGCGCGCTGAGATTGGTCCGCAGGTTGATATCACCGCGATGATTGACGCGCCGATCGCTGCGGCGTTTGCCATCACTGGCGCAGACCCGTTGAGCCCTGCAACGATTGATAACGATCCATGGAGCATGATCGTTGGGCTTGATGGTTCCATGCAGATTGGCGCGGAGTGGTTCAACCTGCAGCTTGCGGCACCCGAAACACCAGTGCTGCACGACAACGATGGCTGGGTGGACTTCGATGTTGCTGGTGGCTCCTATTACTACTCGCGCACGCGCATGCCAACCGGTGGAACGCTCACCGTTGATGGTGAGGTGCTCGCCGTGCAGGGGACCTCCTGGTTCGACCATCAGTGGGGCGACTTCATTGCGGTGGGTGGAGGCGGTTGGGACTGGTTCGCACTGACGCTGGATGACGGGAGTGCGCGCGGGATTGAGGTGACCCTCTCCTTTGTTCGTGCCGCCGATGGCAGCTATCCACTCATCTACGGCACGTGGATCAACGGGGACGGCGACTACGATCGGATTGACGGGAGCGAGATCCAGTTGACGCCGACCGGCGCGTGGACGAGCCCACACACGGGGGCGGCCTGGCCCTCCGGCTGGGAGCTCAAGATCCCCACGCGTGGCCTGCAGGTCACGATCACCCCAGATGTGAAGGACCAGGAGCTCGACACGCGAGCGACCACGGGGGTCATCTACTGGGAGGGGTCCAACGTGGTGCGCGGCAGCCTGAACGGCCGCCCCGTCCGAGACGACGCCTACGTGGAACTCACCGGATACGCCTCCCTGCGCTGACCCCGCTAGAATCACCCGCATGACCAGAGACCGTGGACCCCGAACCTTCGTGCTGATCTGCACGATCGCTATTGCCGCGGTGATCGCCTACCCAATGATCTTTGGGGGCGGTGGATTCCTGAAGACGTTCCCAAAGATGCTCTCCGCGACACCGGTGCCGAGCGCGTCGGAGTCGCCGAGCGTCTCGCCCAGCCCGTAGCGCGGATACCGCGCACGGCATGATGCGCTGAGCTGAACTCATGAGCCACATCTTCATCTCACCACACCCAGATGACGCAGCGCTCTCATGCGGCGGACTGATTGCACACCTGCGCGAACTTGGACAGAACGTGATCATCATCAGCGTCTTCTCTGGGCATGGTGATCTCACGCGCATGTCCTCGTACCAGCGCCAGGCGCTCGGTTTCGGCGGCAAGGCGATCTGGCCCTCAACGGAATCTTTTGATCGCGGCTCTGTTGCTGCGGACGTGAACGTCCCTGGCGAGACAGAGAGCGAACTTGCGCCATGGCAGGCGGAGCGCGGTCGACTTGCGGCCACACAACAGGAAGCAGACGCAAGTGCGAAAGAGTTCTGGCAGCGCGCATCCTGGTATCGCAAGGCGGACATCAGTGGCGGCGGCGGACTCCCACACGCAAAAGATGTGGATGCGGTTGGCGGGCAGGGGACAACAACACCCGGCGCAATTGCCGTAGCAGCTGCGGCAGGCGACGCAATGGCGCAGCGCAAGATGGAAGATGAGCGCTACGCACTCTTCAGCGAGGCGGCAGTGATCTTCCTTGATCTGCCAGACGCGGTCTTCCGTGGATACGAAGGTGACGAGCAGTTGCTTGGTCGTGTGCGTGACGGCGATGTGGCACCAGTTGCGCTGCTCGCAAAGGAGATCGCGCGACTTGAGCCGCAGCAGGTCTATTTCCCGCTCGGCATTGGATCACATGTTGATCATCAGCTCGCACGCAAGGTTGGTGCGGCACTTCTGGCAGAGCCACGTAAGTGGGAGATGCCTGGCCCAGACTGGGCGAGCAGAATCTCGTTCTATGAGGACTTCCCGTACGCGTGGTGGAGCGAGTTCAACGCACAGGGTGGACTCCCTGCAGAGTATTCCGCCGAACTTCCAGCGGATGTTGCACTGACGCCTGAGATTGTGGACACGAGTGCGGTCATTGAGACCAAGATCAAAGGGATCTCACTCTACGAATCGCAAACGCCGCACCTCTTCGGTTCTGTAGAGAAGATGGCAGACGCCGTGCGTGGTCACGGCGCGCGTGTGGCGCTTGATGCTGGTCGTTCTGGATCTGCCGAGCGCTACTGGAGCGCTGTCCGCCGCTAAGCGCGAACGCCGTTCCGATCAGGGACGAGTGTTGCATCACCACCTACGGCGAGCGCATAGATCGCTTCAATGTCTCGCATCATGTAGTCAATGCAGAACTCTTCATGCACCATCTCATGTCCAGCGGCGGCGAGTTTCGCCGCGCGATCTGGATGTGTGAAGAGTGCAATGATCGCCGCCGCCAGTGCGGAAGGGTCGTGCGATGGAACCAGCGTGCCCGTCTCGCCATCGGTGATCATCTCTGGAATTCCTCCCACATTGCTCGCAACCACCGGTCGCTCTGCGGCGAGCGCTTCAAGGATGGCGATCCCTTGTGCTTCGCGATAGCTCGGCATTGCCACCACATCTGCCGCCGCCAAGACCGCAGGGATGTCATCACGACGTCCAAGGAACGCAACGCTGTCACAGCAGAGTTCGCTGCGTAGGTGTGCAGCGGCGAGCCCCTCGAGTCGATCGCGCTCGGAGCCTTCGCCAGCAATCAAGAGTCGTGCCTGCGGGAAGTGGTGGTGCACCAGTGGCCAGGCCTCAATGAGCGTGGGGTGCCCCTTCTCAGGCTCAAGACGGCCGATCGCCGCCACCACAGGGGCGTCACTTGGGATGCCGAACTCCTTGCGCACCACGTCGCGGCCAGGCGCTTCATCGAAGCGTTCCAGATCCACGCCGTTGTAGATCCTGCTGATGGCGGTACTGTCGCGGTTCTCTGCAACGATCTTGCGCACGATCGCATCACTCACGGCGATCAGCCAGTCGATACGCGGCGTGAGCTTCTCCAGTAGTTCACGATCCTCCGCAGACCGGAAGCGGCTCGAGTGCAGCGTGGAGACCACAAGTGGACGAACCCCTGTGCGCTTCTCAACGAGGTCGGCCGCATAGACCGCAACAACATCGGCGCGGAACATGTGCGCGTGGATCACCTGCGTCTTCAGCGTGATCATCCGTTCGGCGAGCGCCGCCGCCGCGCGATCATCATGTTCGTCCTCAATCACCTCAACGGGAATCTTCAGGCGCTCGAGTCGCTTCACCGTGCTCCCGTGCGAGAGCGAGACTACGCACACATCGTGGCGCGAGTTATCAAGGCGTAGCACCGTACTGACGAGGCTCTCCTGCGCGCCACCATTGGTCCCTGTGGCAAGGAGCTGCATCACGCGGATACGCGAGCCGTCAGGGAGCGGGCCTGCAGGCGCTCGCCCCGTGCACGGCTTCTGGTGATTCATGCGACTCATAGAGGGATCTCCAACTTCATCACCTGCGCATCTACCGCACCACACTCGTACTTGTACGGTTCGTTCCCGCGCAAGAAGTCCAACTGCGCGCGTCCTTCGTTGATTGCGAGTGTTAGGCCGTGCACGAAGAGAAGCACGCCAGGCGAGAGCGCGCGCGCGCCCGCGTCACCTCCAGCATTCCAATATCTCAGTGCACCAGCGTCTCGCAGAAATAGCCCCGCGGCAAACGTGCCGAACTCTTCGTTGCGCGCCATCAGCATCGTGATCGTGTCCCGCGGCGCCTTGGCGAAGAGTTCGCGCAGGAAGGCTTCCTCTTCCGCGCCTTTGGGTGTTGCGGTAAAGAGCCCGCGTTCACCCCAACGCGCGCGATGTAGACGAATAAACTCTGGAAGATCAGCGAGCAGGTCTTCACTTGCGCTGATCTGCACGCCTGCCGCTTCACCGCGGCGAACCTTGCGCCGGATCTCGTGACGCTGTTTCTTGTCAAGGCGATCCAGATGTTCATCCAACGTGCGGATGCCTTGAAGATCAATGAACGGCGCCGGCTCTTCAACGGCGTATGTGGCCGCGCGCGATGCAACCACCGCGGCGCGTTGGATTGCGGCAACTATTCGGACGTGCGCGTCATCAGCGGGACGAATGCGCATCATATTGATAGGCGCGTTGATCGCAAGGAGTGCCGTTGCCAGTGCATCCGCAACATCATCTGGCTCCTGACTCTGCGCACTTGTGTGCGGTGCGAGCAGCACGGTGGCGTAATCAATGTGTAGCGTTGCGCCGGAGTAGATCACGCCGTCTGGTCGGCGCATCAGCGGGAGATAGCCGAGCAGTTCGCCGGTTGATGCACTGCGCGCAGCGAGGCTCACGTCTTCCGCGCCACCCCCGTGTGCGCTCCACCACGCCTGGTGAAACACTCGGAGCGAGAAGGCGCTTGCGCTCGAGTTTCCCTCAAGGAGTGCTGACCACTCTTCTTCGCTTACCCCGGCCAGCGGGGTCGCGGAGACGGCGAGGGAGCCTACTGGGGTCGTCATCTCCGTATCGTACGCGCTCCGTACGCTTGAGCGTGGAGGATCGCTGCATGCGCACGTTTTCGCTACAGCTCCAACTCCTCGTGCGCTCGGCAGCCGCGCCGTTGGTTGAACTCCTCGCTCCGCCCCGCTGCGGGATCTGCGAGTGCGAGGGGGCGCTGCTCTGTGCGGAGTGTCGTGCCGAGTGGATC
>CAIZYO010000144.1 GCA_903937225.1 uncultured Chloroflexota bacterium
CATTGCGCGCTCCTTCCTATGGATTCGCCCCGGTGCACCCTACGCAACTTGCGCAGTGGGCCGGAGCCGAAAGGCAGAGGCGGAGTGTAGCACTCCAGGTGCTGGGGTCCAAGAGTTGGAGGCGACGGCCGGATTCGAACCGGCGAATAGGGGTTTTGCAGACCCCCCCCTTAGACCACTTGGGTACGTCGCCCCAGTTCCGTGTTGGCTGCCCCTCGAGGATTCGAACCTCGGTTCACGGATTCAAAGTCCGGTGTCCTACCACTAGACGAAGGGGCATCGACCCCGGATCTCCGAGAGATTGGAGCGGAAGACGGGACTCGAACCCGCGACCTTCACATTGGCAATGTGATGCTCTACCAACTGAGCCACTTCCGCGCCGTTACACCGATGATGGTGCCGAGAGCCAGATTCGAACTGGCGACACCGCGCTCTTCAGGCGCGTGCTCTACCAACTGAGCTATCTCGGCTCATTGACCGCCTGCCACGGCGACCTCAGACACCAACGAGGCTGAGGATACCCTCCGCGGCGGGAGGGCGCAACGGAGGGCCCGCCGAAGGCGAGGACCCGACCGCGATGGGGGCTGGTGGGCGGTGAGGGGCTCGAACCCCCGACCCCCTCGGTGTAAACGAGGTGCTCTACCAACTGAGCTAACCGCCCGGTGCAGTCGCCCGCTGGCGACAATTTCAACAGAAGTGTGGTGCCCAGACCGGGACTTGAACCCGGATGACTTGCGTCATACGCCCCTCAAACGTACGCGTATACCAATTCCGCCACCTGGGCACAGGTGTTGCGTCCCTGACGCTGTTCCTGGTATCGAGGAAGGGACTTGAACCCATACGTCCTTGCGGACACTGGCTCCTGAAGCCAGCGCGTCTGCCAATTCCGCCACCTCGACCCGAACGAAGCCCCGAGAGCGATCACGGAGCCGCGAGGCGGAAAGATAGCACATCCCGAAGGTGGGTCTCAGGCTCACGCACGAGGAGTGGGGCGAGGCCAGTGAGTCGTGAGGCCACCAGGAGCTCCTCTGCCTTGAAACGTATCGGGAGCAGGTAGTTGTTCGCCGCGCACCAGCGCTGGACTGCAGCAAGTGCCTTGACTCGCGCCTCTCTCTCCGCCGGCTTGCGTGCCTCATTGAGGAGCGCATCGAGCTCCTTAAGCTGGATTCCGACCACATTTCCGCCGCTCAGCACCGCGGCAGAGCCGAGGAGCGGATAGAGATCTGGATCAATCCCAACATCCACGTTTAAGACGACAAGATCGAAGTCACCTGTCGCGAGGCGCGAGGTGAGGGTCTCCGCATCCACCTCCGTGACGATCGTGGGTACGCCGAAGGCAATCCATGCCGCCGCCGCCTGCGCAGCAACCGCCGTGTCTTCTGGGAATGGAGCGGACGGGAGCGTGAGGATCTCAAGGCTCACTGGCTTCTTCTCCGCATCAATCCAGACGCCGTCCTTAAACTTCCACTTCGCACCTTCAAATTGCTTCGTTGCATACTCGGCCCCACGAACAGGGAGCGGCACTTCGGTCCAGCCCCACGAAAGGGGAGAGACTGGTGCGGCGACTTCGCGGCCACCATACGCGCTCGTGATTGCGGATGAATTAAGAAGTGCACGGAGTCCAAGACGGAGCTTTGGGTGACGGAGCACGGTCCGTGGACGCAAGTTGACCGCGATCCCATTGAAGGTAGTGGAACCCAGCTCGATGGTGCGACCTGTCGTCAGCCCTGCCGCCGCTGTCCCCTCTCGCCCAACTCCAACCAGCGCATCCAGGTCGCCTGCGCGCCATGCGTTGAGCCCCTCCTCTTCCGTGCCGTAGAAACGGAGTGCGATCGATTCAACGGGGAGGCCAGTTGCCCCCTCTCGCATGAGCGAGCGAACCGCAAGATCTCCGGCGAGAAGGTCATCACGCACTTCAAGTGCGGCCGCTCCACCATCCATCGCGACGACTCGGAAAGGGCCGCTCCCCATTGGGGTTGCGACCGCCTCAAGTTGCGGAATGTCGCGTGCAGCACTTCCACTGAAGAGGTGTGCTGGAAGGAGTGGGAGGGTGCCGAACAGCGCTGGAAGGTTCGCGAGTGCCCGTGGCGCACGAACCACGAGATCTCCCGTCGACTCACTCACCTCAACGGTGAGTGCCTCCCAGTAACCGCCATCAAGTCGCAGTTCGCCGGCTAGGCCAACGGTCAGCTGTGCATCGGCGGCGGTGATTGGTGTGCCGTCCTCCCAACGCGCCGTGGGGTCAAGGACGAACGTCCATGCGAGCCCATCCTCGCTGACACTCCATGAGGTTGCGAGATCTGCCGTTGGGTATCCGCTCGTATCGAGTCTGGTGAGCCCGCGATAGGTGAGCGCAACAATGGCGCGATCGGCGCCAGTAGAGGCAAAGAGTGGAAGTGGTCGCTCAGGGAGACCAATGACACCTTCGCGAAGCGTCGTTGGACCGCTCGGCAGAGTGATCCCAATTGAGAGTCCGCCCCCAGGTCGGGACTCCCCAATGATTCCCGCCTGTGCCCCTGCGCTCACGAGCGCTACGGCAAAGAGGATGAGGACGGCGACTCTTCGCAGTGAACTCATTGTGGCGCTCTGTAGCAGGCGTGCATGGGCGAGCGGCGCCCTCGTTTAGCTGGACTGGAGATAGCCAACCAGCGAGAAGAGCACGAAGAGAATCGTGAGCAGCACGGTAAACCGCATCAACTGTCGCTCTACCCCTCGTCGTGATCGGTAGACGCTTGAATCGCCACCGAACGCAGAGCTGAGGCCAATGCCTCGCGCCTGCATCAGGATTGCCACGATCAAGAAGATGCTCACGATGATCTGGCCAATGGCGAGGATGGGGTTCATGGATACCTCCGATGCATGCGCGGCAATCCCGCGTTGGGCGATTGTAGCACCCCTCCCCTTACGCCCGAGCGAGCAGCGATCGGCCCGTCATCGTGGGAGGGAGCGCGAGTCCGGTGAGGGCACCGATCGTCGGCGCGATATCTTCAAGAGCGCCGTCCACGAGCTGATACCCGTCTATCCGATCACCTGCGATCAGGATGGGGACACGGGCGAGGGTGTGACTAGTCACTGGTTCTCCTGCCGCTGTCACCATCGTCTCTGCGTTCCCGTGATCTGCGGTAACCACGAGTGTTGCACCGGGTCGCGCGCGTACCGCCGCTGCGATCCTCCCCAGGGCGTGGTCTACCGCTTCACAGGCACGGACCGTGGCGCTGAAGTCACCCGTGTGTCCAACCATGTCTGGGTTTGCAAGGTTGGCAAGGATGAACGCTTCGGTCCCCTCTGCGAGCGCCGCAACCACCGCATCCGCAATCTCCGCTGCTCGCATCTCAGGTGCGCGATCGTACGTTGCTACGGGGAGGCTCGAGATCAGCATGCGTCGTTCACCAGGGAGAGCCGCTTCATGTCCACCATTGAAGAAGTACGTCACATGCGCGTACTTCTCCGTCTCCGCAACATGGAACTGCTTCAGGCCCGCGTCAGCAATCGCTGAGGCGAGCGAGGGCACCTGTGCTGGCCCAAAGAGTGCAGGAGTCGCCGCCTCCTCGCCGTAGGAGCTCATCCCCCAAACTGGAACGGGGAGTATCGAGGGACGCTCAAAATGCGAGAAGTTCGGCGCGCTCAGCGCGGCCACAAGTTGTCGCGCCCGATCTGCACGGAAATTCGCGTGAATCAGCACATCTCCTGGTCGGATCGCGGCCTCCTGGCCCTCAAGAGTCACCGTTGGAACGATAAACTCATCATTCTCACCACGCGCATATCCCTGCTCGATCGCATCACGCGCGCTCTCTGCGCGCAGTCCATCCGCAGCAGCGATCGCCGCAACGGCAAGTGCGGTCCTCTCCCAGCGCTGATCGCGATCCATTGCAAAGTAGCGCCCGGAGACCGAAGCGATCTTCGCCTGAGGGGCGAAGCGTGCGAGACGCGCTTCTAGGTCGGCGAGATAGCCGAGGGCGGAGCGTGGCGGCGTATCTCGACCATCAAGGAAGAGGTGAAGATTGATGGAGCGCACGCCACTCGCCTCAGCGGCGGCGGCGAGTGCAACAAGGTGCTCATCGTGCGCATGCACGCCACCTGGCCCCAGGAGACTGCAGAGATGGAGGCGACCACCCTCAGCAGCGCGGAGCGCTCGGAGCAGCTCTGGCTGCTTAAGGAAGGTTCCGTTTTCAATTGCTGCACTAATGCGTGGCAAGTCTTGTGGAACCCGCTGTCCTGATCCGATGTTTAGATGACCGACCTCACTGTTTCCCATCTGCCCTTCAGGGAGACCGACGGCTGCACCACTTGCATCAAGTTCGGCGTGTGGCCAGCGAGCGCGCAGCTCCTGCCACGCGGGCATCGCCGCAGCGACGATCGCATCTCCTGGCCCACCTGCTCCAATGCCGAAGCCGTCAATGACGAGGAGGACGAGCGGACGATCTGCCGCCAGGTTCATTGTGCGGATCCAAGGGCGGCGGCAATGTCGAGCAGGCTCTCACTCGACAGCGACGCGCCTCCGACCAACAGGCCATCCAATCGAGACGCACCCGCGCCCGCAAAGAAGGGTGCCGCATGGGACGCACGCACACTTCCGCCATACAAAACCTGAACCTGATCACTACTCCCCTCCCGAATTGCAGCCGCCATCCCTCCTGCAAGTTCAGGGTCGGCGGATGCCCCACTTCCGATCGCCCAGACCGGTTCATATGCAACGAGGGTTCCTGCCTCAAGGAGCGCTGTGAGACTACATCCAGCCTGCGCCGCACTCCCCGCCAGCTCGTCCCACTGCGCACGCACTTCGGCGTAGCGTTGCTCTGTCGTTGCCTCTCGGGCTGTGTCACCAACGCAGATGATCGGCATCAGTCCGGCAGCAACCGTTCGAGCGACCTTCTTTCCGATCTGCGTACTGGTCTCGCCAAGGTTGCGCCGCTCTGAGTGTCCGAGGATCACCGCGCCCACAATGCCGAGAAGGTGCGTTGCAGGAGTTTCTCCAGTGTGGGCCCCTGGGTCGAGCGCCGACACATCTTGAGCGGCAACACCGATCTGCAGCGACGCGTGCTCCCTCTGCAGGAGTGAGGCGACAGGAACCAGGCCGAGCGCGGAGGGGGCAATCATCAAACTCCCCGGCAGCAGCCCCCTACGCCGAGCATCGTTGGCGATCACACCCGCAAGGAGAACCTCCTCGCCGGGGGGAAGGTTCGCCTTCCAGTTCGCAACGAGGAGCGGTAGCGCACGGTTCGTCATACGGAGATCATGGCAGAACGCGTGGTGGGAGTGCCGCCGCTTGACGCTCAAGGGAGCTAAGGCTGCGCTGCACGGCGCTGCGCGTCAGGCGAAGTCGCTCCCCAAGCTCTGCGATCGTTGCGTCGGGGTGCGTACGCCGAGCCTCAGCAACGCGTCGGGTTGGCCCGCTCGCATCAAGCGCACCGGCATCGTCCAGCTTTCGAATCGCCTCGGCCTGCCGCATCCCCGCACGGACGGTTCGCTGTAGATTCGCCGTCTCCGCATTGATGCTTCGATTCAATTCACCGCGGACTTCGCGCAGCACGCCGCGCGCCTCCATCTCTGCAACGGAACTCCCCGCACCGAGTCGTCGCAAGAGATCAAAGATCTCAGCGTGGCTCTTCCACACGATCACTCCACGTCCACGACGAACACGAAGGTTTCCAGGGAGTCCCACCTGCGAGAAGGCGTGCAGGAGTAGCGTCGCCTCGTTTTGCGCGAGCACCACCTCCAAATGGATTCGCCCAGTTGCAAGGGAGAGCGAGCCGCGAGCTAAGAGCCTCCCTCGAAGGAATGCGAGGCGACAGTGTTGTGGGGCCCGGGGCGCAACCACGAGTGCAGCACGCCGTAACGCTCGCTCCGCTGGAGTCCCCGCCTCTCCGCCAGTGCCTGCGTCTCCGCTGAGCTGATGCACCGTACGAGCGATCGC
Organism: uncultured Chloroflexota bacterium; assembly: GCA_903937225.1. Taxonomy (GTDB): domain Bacteria; phylum Chloroflexota; class Limnocylindria; order Limnocylindrales; family Limnocylindraceae; genus Limnocylindrus. The sequence goes on from CAIZYO010000144.1 coordinate 5,915, forward strand.
CACATCGGATCGACGACCTGCGTCGCGGAGCCCGTCGAGTTCAGCGGCCCGACAGCACTGCTGGGTTGGGAGGACGGCCGCCAGTTCGTGACGCACATTAGCAACGAGCTCACGTGCACTCTGGCTCACGAACGCACCACCTTCAGAAGCGGTCGCGAGCGCACGAGGGCCTGCGCGAGAAGTACTGGGTCATGGAGGTGGGGGCGGAGACGCGAGGCGATCGCGCGCACTTCAATCGGAGGGCGCGGAACTCCACTGGCACTCGCGCTCCTCATGAAGCGCGGCTGCAGCGGCACCCCAACCTCGCCACTCCCACGTCGTGCGACTGACGAAGCGAGCACAAGGTCAATCAGATTCGCCGCGCCATGCTCCACCAGCGCGTCAAGGTGCGCGTCGAGATCCATCCCTTCCGTTTCACCCTCCTGCTCATCCACGTTCGCGACCCAGATCAGCGGTGCGCGCCGCCGCGCGAGTGCCTCACGAATCTCCGGAACGAGAAGGTGCGGGATCAGGCTCGTGTAGAGGCTTCCAGGCCCAAGGACAAGCAGGTCAGCCTCACGAATCGCATCGAGAGCGCTCGCAGTGGCCTTGATCACTCCTACGTCTAGAGATACCGATGCAATGCCCCGCGTTCGCGCAAGCGCCGCCTGGCCGATCACACTGACACCACCACGCGTGCGCCCACGTAGACGTAGCGCTTCGGATGTGGCGGGGATCACGCGCCCGCGCACATGGAGGATCCGATGGACGCGCTCAATGCCGCGTTCAAGATCCCCCTCCTCTTCGGCGATCGCCGCTGCCAAGAGGAGGTTCCCTACAGGGTGGCCACGTGTCGCTCCACGTTCCACTGGAAGGCGATGCTGAAGAAGCGCACCCGCCGTTGATTCCGCATCCGCGAGTGCAATCAAGCAGTTGCGAAGGTCACCGACTGGTGGGATGCCGAGTTGCTCGCGAAGGATTCCAGAGGAACCCCCATCATCCGCGAGCGAGACGATTGCGGTGAGCGCAACCCCCTCCCGCTTAAGACCGCGGAGCGCGGTTGCCATCCCCGTCCCACCGCCGAGCACGACGACGCGGCGACCTCCACCATGCAAACCTCTCTCCTGCAACGCGCGCCAGAGACGGGAGCGAAGCCCCACCGGTTAGCTCCTCGCGAGATCGCGATGCTCCACCACAATCGGGGCGGAGCCAACGATCGCCGGCAGGCGACGCGCAAGCGCCTCAACAATGGCAACGGACCGATGTCGACCTCCAGTGCAGCCAATCGCAACACTCAGGCGGCCACGACCATCCGCAAGATAGGCGGGCACGCTTGCAGCGAGGTAGGTCTCAACTGATTGCAGCAAGGAAGCGCCGATCGGATCGCCCAATACGTAGCTGCTGATCTCAGGCGAACGACCATCGAGAGGACGAAGCTCAGGCACCCAGTGCGGATTCGCCGCCGCCCGGACGTCAAACACGAGATCCGCTTCAAGAGGGATGCCGTGCTTGTAGCCGAAGCTTGTCAGCCGGATCGCAACACGCTCATCACTCTCAAGCGCTTCAGCGACAAGACGATCGCGCAGCTCCCTCCCGCTGAGATCACTTGTGTCAATCACCGCATCCGCAGATTCACGCGTCGCACTCAGAAGCGTGCGCTCCGCTGCAATCGCATCCGCAACCGATCTCGGAGCATCGACTGCCCCACCCAACGGATGTCGGTGTCGAGTTTCACTGAAGCGTCGAATCAACACGTCATCGCGTGCATCCAGATAGATGATCCGTGCACTCACGCCGATCGCCGCAGTCCCCGTGCGCACAAGTTCAATCGTCTTGCTCGGATCTCCATCTCGCGCATCAAGCACCAAGCAGACCCGCGCGAACCGCTGTGGGTCAGCGGCAATCTTCTCCACGAGCGCTGGGAGCAGTTCGTGCGGAAGATTATCGATCGTGCGAAATCCAATATCTTCCAGCGACTTTGTCGCCGTTGTCTTCCCAGCGCCAGAAAGGCCTGTCAGGAGGATCACACGTCGGTCAACGCTCATCGCCCACCCGCGCGCACAAGGATGATCGAGAACTCATAGAGCAAGAGGAGTGTGATAGCCAGCACGAGCGGGCTCACCAGATCGGTCCCAGGCGTTGCAAGGGCGCTGATGATGACAACGCCGACGATTGCGCCACGGCGCCAGGCTCGTAGCTTCGCTGAGGTGACCAGTCCCACTCGAGAGAGGAAGACGAGAACGATCGGATACTCAGCAGCGACCGCAAAGAGAAGGACGAGGCCGCTCACAAAGCCGAAGTATCGATCCGCAGCGATCATCGGCAAGAGGTCCTCACTTGCGAAACCAAGGAGGAAACCGACGGCGATCGGAAGGATGCTCCATGCAACCACCGCGCCAATGAGAAAGAGTGCCAGCGCGAGCGGAAGCCACGGCCGTGCACTCCGCCGCTCTGCGCTCGTGAGTCCAGGACTAATGAATGCCCACACTTGCCAGAGGAGGATCGGCATTGCAATGGCAAGACCACCGATAAGGCTCAGTTGCATGCGTATGCCGAATGCGTCTCCAACTCCGGTGAAGTAGAGCTTGGTAGTTCCGAGTGGTCCCCGGAGCAGTTCAATGAGCTGGTCAGAGACACTAAATGCGGCAGCTGCGCCAACGACGACGGCAACCGCGCAAATCAGCACGCGTCGGCGAAGTTCGCGGAGGTGATCAACCAGCGGCGCCGTACGCGTCACGCTCGCGGCCTCATGAAGTGCAGAATCGACCGCCATCTAGGGAGCCCCTCGCTTGGCGATGTGACTCAGCCCTTTCGCTTTGGACGCCGTGCTGGGCTCTTCCGCGCGCTTCGCTCCTCGCCGGAATCAACCGCCTCGGAGGTCGCCTTGCGGAACTCTCGGAATGATCGACCCACCGCGGCGCCAATCTCCGGAAGTTTGCCTGGGCCGAAGACCACAAGGATCACGGCGAGAATGAGGATGAGTTCGCCAGGTCCGATGTTCGGCACGTTCGGTACTCCTTACGCTGACGCGTCCGAACGGACGCCCTATGGGGTGAGTATAGCGAGGCGACTCGCCCACTCCGCCGAACGAGCGTGGATCGCCTCCGGAGTCGCTCCGCCATCAGTCTCGGAGCCTGAGATCCCCCGCCCGACATTGACCAAGAGTGAGCCTCCAACGCGTGCACTTGGGGTTCCAGTTGCTTCACCATGCGCCAGCACCGCGGCAAGATCGCCCCCCTGAGCGCCGATTCCAGGGACGAGGAGTGGCAAATTCGGTGCGACCTCACGAAGCTGCGCCATCGCCGCTGCCGCGGTCGCTCCCGCTACAAGGCCGATTCGTCCCGCGCGGGCCTCCGGCCGCGCCGCTGCGAGTCGAGCGACGCGAAGATAGAGCGCCTCTTCTGGTGCTGATCCATCAGCCGCAACCCGCAACTCTTGGAACTCTGGCGCCTCAGGATTTGAGGTTCGGCAGAGGAGATAGACAAAGCGATCCTCTCTCACAAGAAGTGGCTCAAGGGCACCAATCCCAAGATACGGATTCGCCGTGACCGCGTCTGCCCCGAGAACGTCATAAAGTGCACGTGCCTGCGCAGCAACCGTGCTTCCAATGTCCCCACGTTTCACGTCAATGATGAGGGGCGTATCGCTCGGTAGTAGGCTGCGAATGGATTCAGCAACTCGCATGCCCCCTGATCCGTACGCTTCAAAGAAGGCAAGGTTCACCTTGTAGGCGGCCGCATAATCGGCCGTCGCGCTAATGAGAAGTTCACACCAACGACGAAGCCCCTCCTCACCCTGGGAGAACGCGGCAGGGAGATGAGCTGGATCGGGATCAATCCCTACGCATAGGCGACCCCCGCGTCGCGTTATTGATGCTTCGAGAAGATCCAGGTAGCGACTCACGGAGTTACGCCCCCGCCCGCTTCAACACTCAGCGGGCCCCATGCGGGCCGCACTCCCGCGTCAACGAGGTCGCGCAGAAGCTGCACGCTTGCAATGATTGACGGAACACCTGAAGGTGGCGCGCTGATGGTGACCTGCTGCAGCGTCGCAGCGCTCTCACGTGCCGCCAAGAAGATCAGCGAGCCGCCGTCGGGGGACCACGCGGGCGACCATGAGCGACCAGTCCGTGTCACTTCAAGAACGATCTCTCCCGTCGCCGCACTCAAAATGACAACATCGCTCCCCTTCTTGTCGATCCGCGTTGCCGCAACCCACCGACCATCCGGGCTGACCGCTGGTTCAATGAATCCTTTTCCGCCGAAGCGAACGATCCGATCCGCAGCAACGTCGAAATAGATGATCCGTGAAGCCGAGACGCCCTCCTCTTGACCGTTCTGCACGTAGTAGAGGCCGCTCCCATCCGCGTTCCAAGCTGGATCCTGATGGCCATACGGTGCCTCATCGGGGAGTACTGGGGTGAGCATTCTGCCGTCCGGCTGAAGGACGCGGATGATCACATCCCCTCCAAGTTGTGACGCACCTTTGTAGTCTGTCGCGAGCGCAACCTCACCGTTGACTCCGATCGCTGGGTCAAACATGAACGTGGAGAAGTTCAGCTTCGGGTTCTGATCCACCAGTAGCCCATCCAGCACGACTTCGGCGTCACCTCCTCGGGCGCCTACGCGCATGAGCGTTGGAACGGTCAACCGATACGGTGTCACGCCACCCGCTGCATTGAGTCGACCCCCAATCTCGTTCCTGGTGCGAATGAAGTAGAGCCAGGTTCCATCCCTACTCCATGCAGGCTCACCATCTGTGGCCGAGGTGGACACTTGCGAGATCGATGCTCCGCTCAACGACCAGAGCGCTCCGTCTCGCGCGAAGATAATGCTCCCATTAACAAGTACGCCTTCCGTAACGGCTGCCCCTTCCCCGCCCGTCTCATCTCGTGATGAGGAGAGGTTGGCAACCCAGAACGTTGCAAGCGCACTCGCAGCGAGGAGGAGCGCGGCGAGCAGCGGCGCAGCCTGCGGGCCCGCGCCACGCCAGCCAGGTCCCCGACTCCCACGCGTGGGCGTAGGCGGACGGAGCGCGTGATACGGGCGAGACGAGTTGGCGCGATCGCTGCTGAGGCGCGGCCGTGGGCGAAGCGAACGGTTCCCGCTCATGCGTTGGCCTCCGCTGTTTGGAGATCGACCACATGCAGCTCAATCTTCTCCGTCCCTCGGTAGGTGCGCTGAACAATTCGCGCCACCAGATCAATGGTGCTCCCTTCATGGCCAGCCGCATCTGCTCGACCGAAAGCGATCGCGTCGGTGCGGCCTCCGTCAATCTCCAACGTCAACCGCGCATGTTTCCCATCGCCGACGAGGCGAACACTGGTGAGGGCGACGCCCCTGAAGAGGAAGAGCGGATCAGGATTCCCCACGCCCGTTGGCGAGAGGTAGTCCACGAGCGTCGCGAGGGACTCGAGTGAACGGCGTCCAGATGCTGGCTCGAGATCAACGGAGAGCACCGGCTCTCGCTGCGCGCTCTGCCCTTCAAATGCGGCTGCGAGATCGGTCACGAGTCCCTCCCATTCGCCAGTCGCTGCCGTGCAGCCACCGGCGCCATCATGCCCGCCGTGTCGAATCAGTCGGGGAGAGGCAGCCTCCAAGGCCTTCGCGACCGAGAATCCGCGTGGGGCACGGATTGAACATCGAAGGATTGAGGCGTCGGTAACGGGATCACTCAGGTTTGCAACGAGTGCTGGCCGACCAAACTCCTCTGCAAGTCGCCCGGCAACGAGACCGAGTACGCCAGGCGACCAGTCGCCAGATACGGCGATGAGTGCCGGCTCAATCCGCGCTCGTGCGTCATCGCGTGTCGTTAACCCATCCGCGCCCAGCGCAGCGCGCGCAGCATCGAGCGCCTCGCGAGAGATATCTCGCCGTTCGAGGTTCAGCGCCTCCAGCTGCGCCGAAAGCTCCGCCGCTTCATCTGGATCATCCGTAGTCAGCAGATCAAGCGCTGGGCGAGCATCTCCGATCCGACCCGCCGCGTTGATGCGCGGTGCGAGTGTGAAGCCCACCACCTCCACGCGATGTGGCCCCTCAGCACCAGCACTCGCAAGGAGCGCCTGAACGCCTGCAGGAGTTCGTCCCGCCCCGTTCAGTACCTTCAGCGCAGAACGCACGATCACCCGAAACTCGTCGGCGATCGGCACCATATCTGCCACTCCGCCAATCATCGCGAGCACGGAGAGTTCTCCGAGCAGCGCGCGCCTCTCTTCATGGTCGGCGAGGATCCCCTGAGCAATCTTGAAGGCGAGCCCGCTCCCCGCTAGGTTCGGGAATGGATACGTTGCATCTGGACGATTCGGATTCACGAGCCATGCGGCCTTCGCCGGATCACTCGGAACTGCGTGATGGTCAATGATTCCGACCAAGATCCCGAGATCTAAGGC
>CAIZYO010000145.1 GCA_903937225.1 uncultured Chloroflexota bacterium
AGAGATTCCGCGCGAACACCTGATTGGCATCGCGCTCCGCGCTGGCTCACGCACCGCGCATGCCGTGATCTTGGCGCGCGCCGCGGGAATCCCGTGCATTGTGGCGGCGCGTGATCTTGAGGTGGATGGATCTCTTGATGGCGTTGAGGCGATCCTTGACGGCGCAGCGGGGACACTGAAGCTTGCGCCAAGTAGTGGCGATCTCGCCACCGCGAAAGCGGTTCAGCAGAAAGGTGCAGCAGATTCTGCGCGACACGCTGAGCTCCGTGGAAGGCCCGTAGTGCTCAGTGGCGGTAGCCGAGTTCACCTCTATGCAAACATCGGCTCCGCAGAAGATGCGGCACGCGCGGTTGCAGTTGGCGCAGATGGCGTCGGCCTCCTTCGATCAGAATTTCTCTTGCTGGATCGTGAGGCTCCACCAGATGAGCGAGAGCAGACGCGCGCGTTCACCAAAATCTTTGAGGTACTCGGTTCAGGCCGGCCGCTAACTCTGCGACTCGCGGATATTGGCGGTGACAAAGAGATTCCATACCTGCGACTCCCACACGAAGCGAATCCGTTCCTCGGCGTGCGCGGCTATCGGCTTGCGATGATCAAGGATCGACCAGATCTGCGGGCACTCTTTGCGTCACAGGTGGCGGCGGCGCTTCGCGCCGCGGCGGCAACGTTGGGAGTTCTGCGGATCATGGCCCCAATGATTTCGGTGCGCACAGAGGTTGACGATCTTCTTGCGCTCGTTGCTGCAGTTCGCGCCGACCTCACGGCGCGTGGTGAGACTGACGCGGCCGCGTACCCCGCGGCGATCGGCATCATGATCGAAGTCCCCGCTGCGGCGCTGACGGTTGCTGACCTTGCAACCGGACTCGACTTTGTCAGCATCGGGACGAATGACCTGACGCAGTACGCAATGGCGGCGGATCGGGTTAATCCGGCGCTCGTTGCGCTGCAAGATGCGGCTGCCCCTGGGGTTGTGGCGCTGCTTCGCGCGGTTGCCGAAGGGGCGGCGAAGGGAGGCGTTGAGGTCGGCGTGTGCGGCGAGCTGGCAGGCACCGTGGCGGGAGCCAAGCTCCTGGCCGGAATCGGGATCTACGAGCTTTCCATGGACCCTGCTGCAATTGACGAGGTTCGTGAGGGACTACTCGGCGCATAGGCGCACGCCTCACGCCTATCTTGTGCACTTGCACGAATAATCGCGAGCGGTTCTTAGCGTTTTGCCCATATTTCCCCCTTGTGGCGGGACCCTGCCGCCCATACGTTGGTGCTGACACGACGCGGGCCGCTTCGGCGGTCACTCCAGGCGGCGCGGAGGCCCCCGGGAGGTGGAGGTCCGGTCGGCCGTCCGATTGAACGGCCTAGGGGAGGGAACCATGGCGAGTATTGCCAAGTACTTCCAGCTCAAGAAGCGTGGCACCACGGTAGGGACGGAAGTCCGCGCCGGAGCCACCACGTTCCTTGTGATGGCGTACATCATTTTCGTGAATGCGAACTACATCGGCGCAGGCGCCGCGGGTGGCGCGATCGGCGCCGCGGGCGCACCGAGCGCTGAAGCAATCTTCGCCGTCACCGCGCTCGGTGCCGGACTTCTCACGATCCTCATGGGCGTGGTTGCGAACTATCCGTTCGCACTCGCCGCAGGGATGGGGCTGAATGCGGTCGTCGCATTCCAGTTGATCCTCGGACTCGGGTTGACCTGGGCCGAAGCGATGGCCGTGATCGTTTGGGAGGGCATCTTCATCACGATCTTGATGCTCACCGGATTCCGCAAGGCAATCCTCGAGGCGATTCCACTCAACCTGAAGCGCGCGATTGCCGTCGGCATCGGGCTCTTCCTCCTCTTGATCGGTCTTTTTGAGGCCAATGTCGTCGTGAAGTCGTTCGCTGGCACCGTGCCACTCGGACTCTTCTCGGGCATCGGCTTCGGCGGCGTTGAAGTTCCCGTCGCGGATCTTCCGCACCTCGCAATCTTCGGCGCGGGCCTCCTCACGGCGCTCGCACTGATCCGCCGACCGGGCGGTCTGCTGATCTCAATCGGCGTCGGCACGCTCGTCGCACTCGCGCTCGGCGTGTCGTCGATTCCGACGAGCTTCGTTAGCCCGCTCGACGCGTCCAACTTTGTTGGAATCGGTCAGGCATTCGGCTCAATGTTCAGCGTCTGGTCGACGGGGGCTGGCTTCCTCGCGGTTGCACTTGCCGTCTTCTCCATCATGCTGAGTGACTTCTTTGACACCGCCGGCACGATGGTCGGCCTCGGCGCACGTGCTGGGCTCTTGAACAACAAGGGTGAACTTCCAGGCGCAAATCGCGTGCTGCTTGTTGACTCCATCGCGGCGGCGGCGGGCGGCGCGCTCGGTGTCTCCTCAAACACCACGTACATTGAGTCTGCGGCGGGAATCAAGGAGGGTGGTCGCACCGGTCTCACCAGCGTGGTAACCGGCGCACTCTTCCTCTGCGCGGTTCTCCTTTCGCCGATCGCTGGAATCGTTCCAGCTGCGGCAACCGCACCAGCACTCGTAATCATCGGCTACCTCATGTTTGAGGCGATCCGCGACGTCCAGTGGAAGGATGCC
>CAIZYO010000146.1 GCA_903937225.1 uncultured Chloroflexota bacterium
ATATCACCGCCGTACGCCTCAACGAGCACGTTCGCTTCAGCAAGATCGCTCTTCACTCGTTCTGGATTCGCATCCGGCTTGTCCACCTTGTTCATGGCAACGATGATCGGCACGTTTGCTGCGCGGGCGTGGCTGATCGCCTCTTTTGTCTGAGGCATCACCCCGTCATCCGCGGCCACCACAATGATGGCGATGTCTGTGACACGTGCACCACGGGCCCGCATTGCAGTGAATGCTTCGTGGCCGGGGGTGTCAAGGAAGAGGATGCTTCGATCCCCGCGCTTCACCAGACTCGCGCCGAGGTGCTGCGTGATTCCGCCGCGCTCCCCCGCGGCCACGGTCGTTTTTCGTAGCGCGTCGAGGAGGCTCGTCTTCCCGTGGTCCACGTGCCCCATGACGGTAACGATTGGTGCGCGCGTCTCAAGCGCTGCGGTCGCCGACTCTTCAAAGAGGATCTGCTTGGTTGCCGCGGGCGGAGCCTCAGGTGCCTCTGTAGGGGCCTCCTCAACCTCTTCTGGTTCTGGCTCTGCCACATTGAATCCAAGCTCTGTTGCAATCAGCGCGGCTGTTTCGCGATCAATTCCTTGGTTCATGGTGGCGAAAACCCCACTGCGGATCAAAGGGTTGATGATGTCGGCCGGGTTGACTCGGAGGATCTGTGCGAGTTCGCCGACGGTCATTGACGGTGGCAGCACCAGAATTCCAGTCTCGTGAACCTGTAGCGGCTTTGGTGGCCGCGGCTCAGGGTTCGCGCGGTCAGGTCGAACGGGTCGCACGCTCCTTCTCTGCTTCGTCATGCTCCCCTCCTTCCGCTCGTTGTCTCTATCCAGGCGCGACGCGCCTGATCGATCACATCAGCCTCTTCATCGCTTACCGGGCCACGCAGGCCCTGACGGATCCCTGCGTGAAGACCAGCCTCATGCGAGCCACTACAGATCCACACTCCGCGTCCGCCACGCTCTCCCGTACGCAGTGCACCGTCTCCGTCGCGACTGATTCGCAGCAACTCCTGCGTGGCGAAGCGCCGCTTGCAAAGCACACACGTGCGCTCAACCGCTCTGCGCGTACCTATGCCTCACCCTCTACCGCTACCGCCTCAGCGCCTTCCGGAGCAACCACCGCTGGGCTGCCGGTTCCGTCACTTGCGATATCAATGCGGTAGCCAGTCAGGCGCGCAGCGAGTCGGGCGTTCTGCCCTTCGCGGCCGATCGCCAGTGAGAGCGCGTGCTCTGGAACGGTGACGACTGCAGACTTTGCGTTCTCATCAACAACAACAGAGACCACGGGAGCTGGTGAGAGCGCTCTACCGATCATCTCTGCCGGATCGTCGGTAAAGGCGATGATGTCTATCTTCTCTCCACCGAGTTCTTCAACCACGGCCTGCACGCGTGCGCCACGCTGGCCAACGACGGTGCCGACTGGGTCAAGCCCAACCTGGTGACCGTTCACGATGACCTTTGCGCGGTGACCCGCCTCACGTGCAATTGAGGTGATCTCAACCAGGCCCGAGCCGAGTTCCGGGACTTCAAGCTCAAAGAGTTTCTTCACGAAGTTTTTGTGTGATCGCGTGAGCAGGATCTCGGGTCCGCGCACGGTGGTGCGAACCTCAAGAAGCAGCGCCTTTACATTCTCTCCAATACGGAACGTGTCGAGCGGCGAAAGCTCCGTGGATGGGAGGTACGCTTCCGCGCGCCCAACATCGAGGACGAGGTTCCTGCGGTCCACGCGCATGACAACGCCAGTGAGGATCTCCCCTTCGCGTTCGGCGAATGATCGCATCACCTGTTCACGTTGGATCTGGACGAGTCGCGCCTGCAGGGTCTGTCGAGCCTGTGCGGCCACGATTCGCCCCATATCTGGACTCATCTCTTCAGTTTCAATGAGCGCGCCAAGCGCGGCCTCTGGGTGGGCCGCCTGCGCCTCTTCGAGCGTCCATTCGGCCCCAGGCGTGAGAACCTCCTCAACGACACGACGGGCACGGAAGACGCGCATTGAACCCGTCTCTGGGTCGAGCTGGACATGGATATCTGCCGCACCGTGTCGGCGGTTCAGGGCTGCGGCATAAGACTCTTCTGCCGCCTGCAACACGCTCTCGCGATCAATTCCGCGCTCAGCACCCAACTGTACGAGGGCGCCAACAAGCTCCTTGCTCATTTCTGCCTCCCTTCTCGCTTGGCAGCCCCGATAAAAAAAGACGCGGGGGTCACCCACGTCTCTCGTCCGGCGGCCGTTATTGAGGGGATCATAGCACGCCTCCAGCGAGGCTCAAACCGTGCCATCGGCCACGAGGCGGACCCGCAGCGCCCCGTGCGGGGCGTGTCGTGGGGTGCCTAGCAGCTCGGGTAGTGCTCGGCGACGTAGCGGTCGAGGATCTCCATGAACTCCGCGACGATCCGGTCGCCTCGCAGCGTTGTCAGCAGCGCACCATCCTTGAAGACGGGGGCAACCGGCTCCTCAAAGGTGCCCGGCAGGCTGATACCAAGATTGGCGTGTTTGGACTCCCCTGGTCCGTTCACCACACACCCCATGACCGCCACCTCCATTGCCTCAACACCAGGGTGACGATCGCGCCAAACTGGCATTTGCAACTTGAGATAGTTCTGGATCTGCTGGGCCATCTCTTGGAAGAAGACACTGGTAGTCCTCCCGCATCCGGGGCACGAGGTCACCTGCGGCGAGAAGGCACGCAGTCCGAGCGACTGCAGGAGCTGCTGGGCCACCTCAACCTCGAGGGCCCGATCGCCGCCAGGCTCTGGGGTGAGCGATACGCGAATGGTGTCCCCGATCCCTTCGTTCAAGAGGATCGACAGCGCAGACGATGTGGCAACAATCCCCTTCATCCCCATCCCCGCTTCGGTGAGGCCCAGGTGGAGGGCGTAATCGCACCGCGAGGCAAGCTCTCGATACACATCAACCAGGTCACGAACGTTCGAAGTCTTTGCCGAGAGCAGGATGCGGTCGTGCGGCACCCCCGTCTCTTCTGCAAGTTCCGCGGACTGGAGCGCACTTCGAACGATGGCTTCAATCGTCACGGCTCGTGCGCTCTCTGGCGCACTAGATTTTGCATTCTCCTCCATCAACTGAGTGAGCAGATCTTGGTCGAGTGAGCCCCAATTCACACCGATTCGGACAGGCTTCGCATGTTCATTGGCGATTTTGACAATGGTTTGGAAGTTCTCATCGCGGCGCTTGGTGCCAACATTGCCTGGATTGATTCGATACTTCGCGAGTGCAGCGGCGGTTGCTGGATAGGCGGCTAAGAGCTTGTGGCCGTTGTAGTGGAAATCGCCAACAATTGGCACGGTCACTCCCTCGTCGGCAAGCCTGCGCACGATCTCAGGAACAGCGGCTGCCGCCTCCTCGTTGTTCACCGTGACTCGAACGATTTGACTGCCAGCACGCACGAGATGCGCAACTTGCGCCGCCGTTCCGGGCGCATCCGCAGTGTCTGTATTTGTCATTGACTGCACCACGATCGGATGTGCAGAACCAACTAGTACGCCGCCCACACTGACTGACGGTGTTGAGCGACGGGTTGGACGCAGCAGATCTGGCCGATCAGCGGCTGGGCGTGGGACCACAGGGAGGTTGCGACTCATCAGGCACCTCCGCCAAAGACCGTTGCGAGGTCGCCGAGTGTGATCCAGAAGAAGAGGAGCAGCATCGCCAGCGCTCCTGCCGTGACAAGTGCCTGCTCAACCTTTCTTCCGCGCTCTCCGCCAAGCGC
>CAIZYO010000147.1 GCA_903937225.1 uncultured Chloroflexota bacterium
AAGTGGTCCGGCTTCTTCATCGCCGACTCCTATTTCCCAGCGCACGACTTGGAATACCATGCGATCCGCTTCTCCGCCGCACTCTTCGATGTCACTCCAATGTGCAAGTACCGCGTCAGCGGTCCAGACGCGGCGAAGCTGGTGAACCGCGTCATCACCAGACGAGTGGATCGCATCAAGCCAATGCGCGCCATCTACACGCCGTGGTGCGATCACGATGGCCGTGTCCTTGATGACGGCACCGTCGCGCTCCTCGCCGATGGCTCCTACTTCTGGACCGCCGCAGAGCCGCAGCACGGTTGGCTTGACGCCGCAAGCGAAGGGTTGAACGTCACGATCGAAGATCTCACCGAGCGCCTCTGTGCCCTCTCACTGCAAGGGCCATGCTCGCGCGACGTACTCTCCAGTGCGGTTGGTCGCGACATGTCTGATTTGCCGTTCTTCGGCCGCGCGGACGTGACCATTGGTGGCGTCCCTGTCAGCATCTCGCGTACCGGCTACTCGGGCGACCTTGGCTACGAACTCTGGATTCCATTCGAACAGGCGCTCCCCGTCTGGGATGCGCTGATCAAGGCGGGCGAGAACTACACGCTGCGCGTCGCAGGCATGGAGGCGCTCGATGTGGCGCGACTTGAAGCGGGCCTGATCATGGCCGGCGTGGACTATCACTCCGGTCGCACCGCCAGGCACCCGAGCCTCGCCGTCTCGCCATACGAGATTGGGATGGATCGACTCGTCGACCTTGATAAGCCCGCCTTCATTGGGAAGCGCGCACTGATGGATGAGGTCGCCGCGGGTGGTCCTGCAAACCGACTCGTCGGTCTTGAGCTTGACCTGAACGTCTTTGAAGACGCCTACCTTGATCTCGGCTACCCGATTGAACATCCACTCCGCGCCTGGCGCCACGTCACCCCACTCACGCGCAAGGGCGAAACGATTGGCCGCGCAACGAGCGGCACCTTCTCACCACTCCTCAAGCGCTCCATTGCCCTCGGCTTCCTCCCCACAAAGCACGCCGAAGTGGGCAGCACGGTGAGCATTGAGTGGCAGATTGAGGAGACGCGTCAGCAGATCCCTGCCACGGTGGTGCCACTCCCCTTCTTGGACCTGCCGCGCAAGCGGGGCTAGAGGCGCGCCGCTCGCTCCACGGGAATCCCCCACGCATCGGCCACACGTGCCGCGGTGAGCACCTCGCTCGGGGCACCATCACCAACGATCTGACCACCCTTCATCACGATCACTCGCGGGAAGAGATCGCGCACCATATCGAGTTCGTGGAAGATCGCCACCACCGTGCGCGCGCGATCCGCGAGTGCAACCAAGAGGTCTGCAATCTCCACGCGATGCTTCAGGTCAAGGTGAACGGTCGGCTCATCAAGCGCGAGGATCGGTGTCTCCTGTGCAAGTCCGAGTGCGATCGCAATCAACTGTCGCTCACCCGCACTCAGCGTGCGCACATCACGCGCCGCAAGGTGCGACGCGCCGACGCGCGCAAGCGCCGCCGCCGCTCGCTCACGATCATGTGCGGTTGGTCCGCCCGGCCCCGTTCCATGGGGCAGGCGTCCGAGCGCCACGAGTTCGTCGGCACGCGTCGCAAAGGGGAGGGCAAGGTCTGCGCCAACCACAGCGATGGAGCGCGCGAT
>CAIZYO010000148.1 GCA_903937225.1 uncultured Chloroflexota bacterium
AGAGATGTATCCGCGATCGAACTGCATCCCCTCCGTGTACTCCTTGTCGAGGCCGAGCGACTGGCCCTCCTCAACGGTGATCACGCCATCCTTGCCGACCTTCCCCATCACTTCGGCGATCAGCTCGCCAACGCTCGGGTCTGCGGCGGAGATGGAGGCAACTGCGGCGATCTGCTCGCGCGTCTCCACCTTGCGGGAGTGCGCCTTGATCTCTGCAACAACGGCGGCAACCGCCTTGTCGAGTCCACGCTTGATCACCATCGGGTTTGCACCGGCGGCAACGTTGCGAAGGCCCTCGGTAACGAGCGCCTGACCGAGAACTACGGCGGTTGTGGTGCCGTCACCAGCAACGTCATCTGTCTTGGTGGCAACTTCCTTGAGAAGCTGCGCACCCATGTTCTCAAAGTGATCTTCCAACTCAATGTCGCGTGCAATCGTCACGCCGTCATTGGTAATGGTTGGTGCGCCGAACTTCTTGTCGAGGACCACATTGCGACCCTTCGGGCCGATCGTGACCTTTACCGTGTCAGCCAGCTTATCGATGCCGCGCTTGAGTGCGCGTCGTGCCGCTTCGTCGAAGACAACCTGCTTTGCCATTTTGTCCCTCTACTTTCTTTCTTTACTTCAACGTATTGATGAGTTGTGCTGAGCGCCGTGCTATTCGACGATCGCGAGGATGTCCTTCGCGCCGACGATCAGGTACTCCGCACCGTCGAGCTTGAACTCGGTGCCGGCGTACTTCGCGTGGAGGACGCGATCCCCCACCTTGACGTCAATCGGCTCGCGCTTCCCGTCATCAAGGATGCGGCCTGGGCCGACGGAGACAACCTCTCCCTCTTGCGGCTTCTCTTGCGCCGTGTCAGGAAGGATGATCCCGCTCGCCGTCTTCTCGTCGCGTGGGACCGGCTTTACGACCACACGGTCGCCGAGGGGTCGGAGTGATGCCTTCTTCGCCATGGTTGACCTCCTGCTGGGCAGCAGGCACCGTGCCGGCTGCGGATTCTCACAGCGCGCACCATCCGTGCGCTTGGGTCGATGTTAGCACTCTCGCTTGGCGAGTGCCAACAGCACGCTCACGCTGAGCGTGGACTCCCATCAGTTCGAGGCCTGCTTCGCGGGAAGACCCGGTCGTAGTTGGTACTGATCGCCTCGGCGAGGAATTCAATCGATTCGTCCCGCCGCTCGGCGATCCAAGCGAGCGTGAGCGCAACGTTCGCTGGCTCATTTCGGTTCGGGTCTGGCGCTCCGGGCATGGCGAGCCACGGCGCGTCCGTCTCCGTCAGCAGTCGGTCGAGGGGGATGCTGCGAACCCAGTCAGCGGTGGCGCGCTCTTCAGGGCGGAAGACGAGTCCCGAGAGTGAGACCACTCCGCCGAGCGCGAGCCCCTCGCTGATGTACTCAGCACTCCCTGAGGCACTGTGCAAGATGAATGGGGGGCGGTCTTGGAAGGCTGCGCGGCCACGCGCGGAGGTGATCGGTGACTCGTTCAGTGTCTTGATCAGCTGCCGTTGCGCATCGTCAGCGTCACCCGCAGATCGGCAGTGGAGGATCAGCGGCTTCCCAAGCTGTACGGCTACCTCAATGTGCGCTTCAAGGTTGGCCACCTGGTCGGCAATCGGCGCGAAGTTCCGCTTGGTGTCGATCCCCGTCTCGCCGATCGCCACAATCTCTGGCGCATCGGCCCCCTCCAGAAGTGCGGCTCGCTCGTGCGCCTCATCAGTGGCGTGATGCGGATGAATCCCGATCGCAGCATCCATCCACGGGTTCGCGCGCACGATCTCAAGTGCGCCGCGTGAGCTTTCGGTACTCCACGATGGGACGAGGAGACGCGTCGCCCCAGCGGCAATCAGTCTCGCGATCACCTCTTCGCGATCGGCATCAAAGCGCTCGGCCTGAAGGTGGCCGTGCGCGTCAGTCAGCGGAAGTCGTGGGTTCATCAACGTCAAGTCGAGGGAAGAGTGGTGTTGGCTCACCGAGCGGACCGCTACGTGCTGCACTCCCCCACCCTGCAAGATCACTTCGCAGGGTGGAACCGTGACCAGAAGCGTCATACGGCCACTGATGGCCCAGCAGGCTCCAAATCTTCTCCGAGACCGTCGGAATCACCGGAGCCGCAAAAAGGGCGACGAGTCGACACGCTTCAAGGAGATCACCGATCACGCCAGCGAGTCGTGCCCGCGCCTCCGCATCGCCCGCCTTCGCCGCCTTCACCAACTCCCACGGCTTCTCTGCGTCCACATAGCGGTTCGCGGCACCAACGAATTCCCACAGCGACCCGATCCACTCATGGAGCGCGAGGGCGTTCATCGCCTCTTCGCTCTTGCGGCGCGCAGACTCCCACTCAGCGGCGAGTGGCGATTCTCCCGCTGCACGCGGCGCTGGCGCGTCCCCTCCAAACGCACGGCTTGCCAGTGTTGACGCACGATTCACGAGGTTCCCGAAGTCATTCGCAAGCTCTGCGTTGTAGCGGCGAATGATTGAGTCCCAACTCACATCCCCATCGCGATCAAACGGAACTTCACGCAAGGCGACAAAGCGAGCACCATCCGCGCCGAGCGCAGCAACGGCGCTATCGGGATCAAGGAAGTTTCCGCGACTCTTGCTCATCCGTTCGCCGCTGGAGAGAAGCCATCCGTGCACCCAGATCTTCTTCGGCGCAGGGAGCCCAGCGCTCCACAACATTGCCGGCCAGAAGACAGAATGGAAGCGATTGATGTCCTTCCCGATGATGTGCAGATCCGCGGGCCACCATGGTGCCCCGTTCGGCTCGCCGGGGAACCCGGCGCCCGTGAGGTAATTGATCAGCGCGTCGTACCAAACATAGATTGTCCCCGCAGCAGGGTCACCGCTCCCATCAGCGCTGAGCGCACTCCTCCCGTCTTCATGAATCGGGAAAGGGATTCCCCAGCTTCCGCCCTCACGGCTAATGGAGAAGTCTTCAAGACCTTGGCGAATGAAGCCGAGCATCTCGTTGCGCCGATACTCAGGTTGTACGGGCGAAGGATCCTGAGTCAGCCACGCCTCCAGTCGTTCCTGGTACGCGCTGAGTCGGAAGAACCAGTTTCGCTCTTTGAGCCACTGAAGTGGAACGCCTGGATGATTAGGGCAGACCGTCGCACTCCCCTCGCTGACCACATCACCTGCCGCACGGAACCCTTCGTTTGGGCAGTACCACCCCTCATAGGTTCCAAGGTAGATATCCCCAGCGGTGAACGATCGGCGCACCATCTCTTGTGCGGCGAGCGTATGGTCCGCATCTGTCGTGCGAATGAATCGATCTGGAGTGATCAGCAGCAGGGCCTCACTCTCCTTGAAGAGTGTCACGTTGCGATCAACAAAGGCCTTCGGGGAGAGCCCCTCCTCTTCTGCGCGGGCGGCGATGTTCACGGAGTACTCGTCAGTGCCAGTGAGGAAGCGGACCTCGTCGCCACCCATCCTCCGCCAACGCGCGATGACATCCGCCCCAATCACCTCATAGAGCGTATGCAGGCCGGGCTTGTTGTTTGCGTAGGCAATGGCCGTCGTCAGGTAGTACCGCATCGCGTCCGAGTGTCGCACACGATACGTCCGCCGTATGTGCGCACGGGGATGCTTCGTGCACGGAGCGGGCTACAGCGCAGGGGGGAGACCCCTGGGGCCCGCCTCGAGAGAGGAGCGACGATGAACAAGGTGATTCTGGCGGGGAGGATGACCAAGCCAGTAGAGATCAAGTCCCTACCTTCGGGGAGCAAGGTGGCGGTGGGGAGCCTCGCCAGCCACGACTACCGAGGCGGCGAAGAGCGGACGGAGTTCCACCGCCTCGTCTTCTGGGAGAAGCTCGCGGAGATCGCGGCCACCCATCTCCAGGCCGGGTCGCTCGTTGCGATTGACGGGCGACTGAAGACGCATGAGTGGGAGAGTGAAGGGGCACGGCGGTGGATGACGGAGGTCATCGTCAACCGTCTCGAATTCCTCGGGCCAAAGCCGCAGAGCGCAGAACCGGTTTCGCAAGGCGGCGAGCCAACTGATCTAAGCGAGGCGGAATACGGGGAAGAGATCGCTCCCGCACGCGCGTAACACTGGCGCGGCCGAGCGGTTACTCCCCCTCGGCCGCGTCTCTGTGCGCCAGCGACCAGAGTCGGCGCCTGTCGAGCTTCCACGCTGCAGCGATCGCTCGAATCGCATCACTGCGAGAAGAACCTTCCGCGATGCGCTGCTCAACAGCAGCAAGCGCCGCAGGATATGCGCCGTCAACGTCGGATTCGATGGCATCCGCGATTGACTCACCGAGCACGATGACGAACTCACCGCGACCATCAACCGCTCCAGACTCAACGAGCTCTGCGAGCTCTGCGAGAGAGCCACGTCGGATCTCTTCATGCATCTTCGTAAGCTCCCGACAGAGCGCCGCGGGGCGGTCTGGACCTGCCGCCTCCGTGAGATCCCGCAGGGTCGCAGCGACGCGGTTCCCAGCCTCATAGATCACGCTCGCACGCAGATCCGCTGCGAGCGCGCCGATCGCACGTTGACGATCCGCACCGCTGCGCGGGAGGAAGCCTTCAAAGTTCCAACGGGCACCAGCAACTCCAGATGCGACCACGGCTGCCAGGAGCGCCGAAGCCCCAGGGATGGGAACGATGCGGACTCCTGCGGCGATTGCCGCTCGCACAAGCTGCTGTCCAGGATCACTGATCAACGGAGTGCCAGCATCACTAATCAGCGCCACCGCCTCCCCCGCCAGGAGTCGCGCGATGATTGGGGCGATTCGATCCGCTTCATCAAAGCCAGGGAGCGATGTGGTTTCTGTGTTCACCTCGATGGATGAGAGCAGCACCCGTGCAACGCGCGAATCCTCCGCAAGGATAAGGCGTACCTCGCGCAGCACGGCCACGGCCCGGGGCGATAGATCGGCGAGATTTCCGATTGGCGTGGAAACGATATGGAGCGCTCCAGGAGTTGCCCCACCGCCTCGGCCGTCACTCATCGTTCGACGACCGGCTCAACGAACTACGTGGTGATCTTGGGGAAGGGGGGCATCTCCCGCTTGAACTGCGAAGCGGCAATCATCTTCTGAATGCGTGCAACCAGCGCCTGATCAAACCCGTCTGCAACAACCGACTCGGCGCTCGCCCCTTGGTCTACGAGGCGGAAGAGGATGCGATCGAGCGTTGGGTAGTCAAAGCCACCCTCCCCTTCGTCGGTCTGGCCGGGCCAGAGGTCCGCGCTTGGCGCCTTCGTCAGGATTGCGTCGGGGACACCGAGATGAGCGGCGAGAGCGCGAACCTGACTCTTGTAGAGATCACCAATTGGGTTGATGGCGCACGCGGCATCACCGTGGAGCGTGGTGTAGCCAATCATCGCCTCAGACTTGTTCCCTGTGCCCATGACGATGCCGTCATGACGAGCAGATTCGTGATACAGCGTAATCATGCGCATGCGGGCGGCAATGTTCCCGCGCTGAATCGGCGTGATAGGCGTACCGGCTGGCAGCGAAGCCTCAACAGCGTCCACGCCCGCACTGATCGGCACCTCTTCAACGCTGCACCCGAGCGCGCTCGCAACGGCGAGGGCATCGTCGCGAGAGCTTGCAGCAGATGTGCGGTACGGAAGAATGTACGTGCGAAGTCGATCTGCGCCAATGGCGTCAGCGGTCAGAAATGCAACCAGGGCCGAATCAATCCCGCCGGAGAGACCCAGAATGGCGTTCCGAACACCAATCTTCTTGAACTCATCAGCGATGAACGTTCGGCAGACGGCGTGGACCGCATCAGCATCAATGAGAAGTTCGGGCGGTGTGCTCACTCGACGCGCGTCGCTCATCAGTGCCCCCTACTCTTCACTCCACGCTTCAATCGACCACGCATAGAGGAGGCTTGCAGCATCAGCTTCTCGCGTTGGCCACGTAAACGTTGTATCGAGAAGTGTATACCCAGCATCTGCCCAGAGCAAAAGGTAGGGACGCTCGCTACGACGTAGCGCCTGAAACTCTGCATAAATCGGCGCACGAACCTCTTCACTGGAACCGGTCACCGCCTGACGAAGGAGGCTGTCCGCGCGCTCGCTCTGCCAACAGACGAAGTTTTTCCCCGCGGGCGCATCTTCCGTAGGGCAGGCAGCCGAGCTAAACAGATCGGTGTCATCAGGGTCAAGACTCCACTGCCAACCGCCGATGTAGGCGTCAAAGTCGCCTGGATACTGGAGTCTTGGAAGGATTCCGCTCCGATACGGCTGCACGGAGACGGTAATGGAGAACCCGCATGCCGACGCCTGATCTGCAATGGACTGCGCAGCGCTCAGGCGTGCACTCAGCCCCTCACGAACAAGGATTTCTCCTTCAAGGCGTGTGCCGAGTTTGGCGAAGACCCCGTCACTCTCCTCTTGCCAGCCATCCGCAAGAAGAGCACTTCGCGCTCCACTTGGATCAAACGCTGCCTCGGCAATGTTCGCTGCCGGCAGCGCCCACGATCCAGGAGTTACCGTGCTGCTGACTGGGGACCCGGCTCCACTCGTCGCACTCTGTGCAATGCCATTAAGGTCTACGCACGCACTGAGTGCAGTTCGAACCACGTTGTCTGCAAACGGTCTCCCCGGCCGAAGGTTGAAGGCGAGGTACACGTACCCGCGCGACGATGGTCCCTTCAAGAGCTCGCCCCCATCACGAACGCTCACGCTCGCAACGCTCGTACCACTCAGATACGGTGCCCAGTCAACCTGAGATGCCTGGAAGGAGGCAACCGCGGCTGACTCGCTTGCGAAACGATTGATTCTGATCTGGCCAATGTTTGGTGCGCCGAGCGCGAACGCGCGGAAGGCATCAAGGACTAGCGAGGCGCCAGGGATCCTCTCGCTGACTCGGTACGGCCCCGCGCCAATCGGCGTCAACTGAGCGTCCAAGAGTGGATATGCGACCGCTAACTGGCTCTCAGCAGGTGCAAGCAGATACGCCTCCAAGGTGACGAGTCGGGAGTAGAGGTCACGCGCGTAGGTTTCTTCGTTACGCGACGTGAGAGCCTGGCCCCCGCTGCTCACCACAGGGAAGATGCGCACATCTGGGAGTTGAACGCCTGACGCGTTGAGCACGCGCTCAAGCTCGCCAGCGAACGGTGCATACTCACAGTCCCCATCGCCTGCCGATGCACAGGAGGTTGATTCGAGTTGCGCCGCGATGTTTTCGCGTGTGGCAGTGATGAGCGTGCGATCAGCACCGCTAATCGCCTCCTGTAAACGCTGGAGCGAATCTTCAAT
>CAIZYO010000149.1 GCA_903937225.1 uncultured Chloroflexota bacterium
ACCGGCGGATCTTCTCATCACGGTGCGCGATCGATTCACACTCCGAGGGGTGGTTCGCCTTGCACAGAGCAAGGGGTGGCCACTCAGGATTCTCGGACGTGGAAGCAACGTGGTCGTGAGTGATGCGGGAATTCGTGGAATCGTCCTGCTGAACCGAAGTGCTGGCGTGACGATCGACGCAGGTGCGGGAACGATCAACGCCGACTCTGGGCTCTCCATGGCCAAACTCTCCACGCTCGCCGCTGACGCCGGCCTCACCGGTGCCGAATTTGCTCTGGCGATTCCAGGAAATCTCGGGGGTGCAATCTGGGCCAACGCGGGTGCGCATGGCGGTGAGATGTCACAGATCCTCCAGCGGGTGGCGATCATGCGGCCAGACGGAGGTGAAGAGGAGGTCACGCCTGATGCCCTCAACCTTTCGTATCGGCATTCACGATTCAAAGAGGAGGTTGGGCGTGGAGAGGTGGTCCTTGGTGCCACCATGCTGCTACACGCTGGCGAGCCGACGGAGATTAAGGCACGCCTTGAAGAGATTCGGCGCTGGCGTCGTGAGCATCAACCGCTCGGCATCCCAAGCGCGGGGAGTGTCTTCCGCAATCCGCCAGCGGGACCGAGCGCAGGCGCGCTGATTGAGGCGGCTGGCCTCAAGGGCCGCACGATCGGCGGGGCTGAGGTTTCAACGATGCATGCCAACTGGATTCTGAATCGCGGCGGCGCCACGGCTGCGGCGATTCGTGAGTTGCACGACCTCTGCATTCGTGAGGTCCAGCAACACGCGGGGCTGACCCTGGAGTCGGAGATTCAGTTCATTGGTGAGGAGCCTGCGTGAGCGCGCGTGAGACCTTCCCGCGCGTGGTGATCCTCTACGGGGGCCTGAGTGCCGAAGCGGAGATCTCGGTCGTCTCTGGAAGCGCGATCGCGTCAGCCCTGATGGAGGAGGGCCTCTCCGTTGATCAGCTACTGATCACGCGCGAAGGTCTCGCCGCGCTGCTGCCAGAGGGCCACCTTCGGGGTGAGCGCCTCCCAAGCGAGTACACGACCGAGCGTCGCGCAGCGTCGCTCACGGACGCACCGCTTCGGCCGCTTGCCGAACTTCTGACTGAGGTGCTGCGTGAACAGCCGGACGCTGTATACATTCCTGCGCTGCACGGTCCTGGTGATGAGTCGGGAGTTGTTCAGGAGGCGCTTGCCGCTGCTGGCGTCGCCTACGTTGGTGCCGCACCTGCCGCCGCTCGCCTCGGTATGGAGAAGGATGCGTTCAAGCGTCTCGCGAGCACACTCAACGTGCCCACACTTCCGCACTCCATCGTCACGGCGGAGGAGTGGACGAACAACCGAGAGGCGACACTTGCACGAATCGCAGAGTTTGCCGCTCGTGAAAGTGAGGGGGGTGCGCTCATCGGGAAACCGGCGGCCCACGGTTCTTCCATTGGCATGCGCATTGCGCGTAGCCGCGAAGAGTGGGCGGCGGCCGTTGACCTAGCGCTGCAGTTTGGAGCGCGAGCCCTCCTTGAACCGTACCTCGACCATCCGAGAGAGCTTGAGATTGCGCTCCTTGAATCTCCCGATGGTTCGGTGCGTGCGTTTGGCCCTGGTGAAGTGTTCCCTGGTCGAGAGTTTTACGACTATGACGCGAAGTATGCGAACGGCATCTCACGGACAACGGTCAGCCCAGACATCAGTGGCGCGCTTCGAGATGAGTTGCACAGTTCGGCGAGCAGCCTCTTCCGCGGATTTGGCGGTCGAGGCCTCGCGCGGATGGACTTCTTGATGCGCGCATCAGGTGCGCACACAGGGGAGTGGTACATCTCGGAGGTAAACACCTTCCCAGGCTTTACCCCGATCTCGCTCTTCCCAGCACTGATTACCGCGTCGGGGATGAGTTTTGCTGATCTCTCACTTCATCTTGTGCGTACTGCACTCGCGCAGCGGCAGGCCGGGCGATGAGCGAACGCAGCAAGAAGGGGCGCCGACCAACGAGTGGCGCTCGTCCATTCGCTCCTGGCGAAGCGCCACTCGGCGTTCGTCCTGGACTCGGTGGACAGCGTCGGAGGGCGGGAGCGGATGCTGGCGTGCGGCTGTTGGAGCGGCGCGAAAAGGACTCCACTCCACAGAAGCAGCGCTCCGATCGACGACGCAGGCTTCGACCGGAGTCCATGGTTCTGCTGCGGCGTTTCGGGCTCGTGCTGCTCTTGGCCGCGGCGCTCGTGGCGCCTCCCGCACTCGCTGCCAGCGGTCGCCTCATCGTTGATGAGGTAAAGATCACGGGCCTTGCGTTGCTCAACGAAGAGGCGGTCTCAGATCTCGTTGGGATCAGCACGGGGGAGAGCCTCCTCGGAATAGATCTTCTCGCGACCGAGCGCGCCATTGAGGCACTCCCGTTTGTGGCACGTGCTCAGGCCCGCATTGGCATTCCCGGGGAACTGCGTATTGAGATTCGTGAGACTCCACTCCTGCTGCGCTGGCAGCGGGGGAGCGAGACACTTCTTGTGAGCGGCTCAGGTCAGATCCTTGGGCGGATCGACTCCCCACTCCTCTCCGCGCGCGGCGCAGAAGCCGCCACTTCCCTCCCACTTGTTGTCGACTCGACGACCGTTCCGTTCGTTGAGGTCGGCGAGGAGATCAGTCCTGTTGACCTCGATATCGTCACTCGGCTCGCGTCGCTCACCCCAGCAGATCTGGGGAGCAGCGCACTTCAGCTCACGATTCAGCGCGACCCGCAGTACGGCTATCTGCTCCAAGGGGTTGGAGAGGGCTTCACCTGGAACGCCGTCTTCGGCATCTATTCAGCGACCATCCGGCCAGTCGAGATGCTTCCAGCGCAGGTGCGCCTCCTCCGCAGCCTTCTCGCGAAGCGGGAGCGGGGCGTGGGATGGGTGATTCTGGCTGACGGACAGGCTGGGACCTTCACGGATCCTGGGGTGCGACCACCTCCGCCGCCCTCCCCATCTGTGTCGCCGAGCCCGCTCCTCCCGTGACCGCACATCGCCGCCCCCTCCAGCACCCCGCTATGATCAGCGCAACGAGGTCGGCAAAGTGAGTGGGGGTGGACGCATGGATGAGCGCTACGCGACGATTGCCGTAATTGACATCGGCACCTCAAAGGTGAGCTGCGGCATTGCCCACATTGGTGGGGACGGCGGCTCCATCACCGTCGTTGGTAAGGGGACCGCGGTCAACACTGGCATGCGTAAGGGCGTGGTCACGGACATTGAGAAGACCGGTGCCGCAATCAAGGCGGCGGTTGATGCGGCGGAGCGACTCTCTGGCTACCACATTGAACACGCGACCATCTCGGTATCGGGTAGCCATGTGGAGGGACAGAACTCCAGTGGGCAGGTCGCCGTTTCAAATCCAGATCGAGAGATCCGTGATGACGACGTTGATCGCGTCCTAGAAGTCTGTCGCGCCGTCCAGGTGCCAGGATCACGCATGCTGCTCCATGTACTTCCCTCCTCGTACATTGTTGATGGCCAAGAGGGGATTCAGCAGCCACGCGGCATGGTCGCCTTCCGGCTCGAAGCGCGCGCCCACCTGATCACCGCTGGCGCAACCGCAATCCAGAACCTGGAGAAGTGCGTGCAGGCGGCTGGCATTGCCGTTGACGACTACGTACCGTCCTCTCTCGCCGCATCTGAGTTGACGCTCACTGACACAGAGCGTGAGCTAGGAACGGTGCTCGTGGACATCGGCGCAGAGACGTGTGACATTGCGATCTTCCACAACAACGCGGTTGTGCATAGCGCCGTCCTGCCGATCGGGGCCGCCTTTGTGACACGCGATGTTGCGATTGGCCTCAAGACGAGCATCGCCGCCGCTGAAGAGCTGAAGATCAACTATGGAACCTGTGATCTACGCACCGTGAGTGTGAGCGAGCAGTACACGGTGCCAAACGAACCGGGTGGACGTCGAATTGAGCGAATCGAGCTCGCGCGCATCATTGAGTCGCGCATGAGTGAGATGTTTGAGCTTATCGCTGGCGTGATTGCCGTTGCAGGACCTGAGGCGACCAGCGCTGGCGTCGTTCTGACGGGTGGCGGATCTCAGCTCGATGGGATCACGACGCTCGCGCGGGACATCCTGAAGGCCCCAGTCCGTGTTGCAGCTCCGGATGGGCCGCTCCTCGGCATCCTTGATGACTTCCAGGGTCCATCAAGTGCCGCGACCCTCGGACTCTTCTCGTGGGTTGCACGAAGCATGGGTGAGATCGGTATCGCCGAGGAGCCACAGGCTGGACTTGGCGGCCGCATCACGGGCGGCTTCAAGAACCTCCTCTCTCGCCTCCGCGGCTAACCCCCTCCAAACCGGCGCTGGCCCCTCCGTGGACCCGACGCGGACTTACCGCGGCACGCCCTTCTAGATCCCTGAGGACGCTGCTACACTTCGGCAAGCCGACGGGAGGGCGGTCGCGACAGCAGGGGAGACCCTGTGGCGCGGTCGACGTTCGGCAGTAAGCGGAGGGAGAGGCCGATGGCTTCGCAGACTGAAAACTTTGCGCTGATCCGCGTTGTTGGCGTCGGCGGCGCGGGCTCCAATGCGGTGAACCGCATGATCCGCGCGGAGCTGCTCGGCGTTGAGTTCATTGCGGTGAACACCGATGCACAGGCACTCGTTAAATCCCACGCCCCCACCCGCATCCGCATTGGCGATGCGATCTCCCGAGGCCTCGGTGCTGGCGGCGACTCCGCAGTTGGCGAGCGCGCGGCACATGAAGACCTAGAGAACCTCCGCAAGGCGCTTGACGGCTCCGACCTTGTCTTCGTCACCGCAGGAATGGGGGGTGGCACCGGTTCCGGAGCGGCCCCAGTCGTAGCAAAAGTTGCCAAGGATCTCGGCGCGCTGACGATCGGCATCGTTACCAAGCCGTTCGAGTTCGAAGGGAAGCGACGCGCCGCCGTCGCTCACGCCGCGGCAGAAGAGCTGCGCAAGTACGTCGACACCCTCATTGTGATTCCAAATGAGCGACTCCTCAACGTCGTGAGTCGACAAACCTCAATGGAAGACTCCTTCAGAATTGCTGACGACGTCCTCCGCCAGGCTGTCCAAGGGGTGAGCGACGTGATCACCGTTCCGGGGATCATCAATCTCGACTTCGCGGATGTGCGGAGCATCATGAAAGAGGCTGGCTCCGCATTGATGGGAATCGGACGTGCCAGCGGTGAGAACCGCGCACGAGCCGCCGCGGAACTCGCAATCCTGTCGCCGCTTCTCGAACTTGATATCCAGGGTGCGACAGGCGTGCTGGTGAACGTCGCCGCATCCTCCACGGTGACGTTGCACGAAGTGAATGAGGCCATCAATCACATTACGGAGCGCGCCGATCCAGAGGCGAACATCATCTTCGGCACGTCGCTCGATGAGACGCTTGCGGACGAAGTCCAGATCACGGTGATCGCCACAGGATTCGCAGGGAATGCTCGCAGCCAGTCATCCGCTGCCGCGCTACAGCGCTCTGAGTACCCGTATGGTGGCGCTGACGACGCGACGCCGCGCTGGAGCGCAACCACGGAAGGCACCGCACCTTCGTTCAATGCAGCACCCGCAGTTGGCGCGGCCCCAGCGGCGCAGCCTTCAGTGACACCAGCCTGGACTCCGGTCACGCACCCAGCCGTTGCACAACCGTCTGGAGACGCTGTTCAAGGAGCTGATGCTGGTGTGACCCCATCGCCAGTCCCGAGTGACGAGCTGGAGATTCCCGCCTTCCTCCGTCGCCGCTCCTAGCCGTCAATGCGCTCCGCTGCTGAACAGCTGGTAACCCTTCGCGCCCAGATTCGCGCCGCTGAGGAGCGCGCTGGCCGCCCGGCGGAAAGCTGCGCACTCCTTGCCGTGAGCAAGGGCGTTTCTGCCGAACGCGTGGCCGAGGTGATTGATGCCGGCCAGCGTCACTTTGGCGAGAATCGCGTACAGGAGCTTGAAGAGAAGCGCGCAGCCGTCGCCCTCCTTCGTCCGAAGGTTGAGACTCATTGGGAACTAATCGGACCACTCCAGAGTAATAAGCTGCGCCGTGCGCTCGCTGTTGCCGATCGCATTACCTCTGTTGATCGCATGGACCTTCTTGTGAAGCTGGTCGGCGCCTCCAAGGAAGCCCCAGGTGTGATCGCCATCGCACTGCAGGTGAACAGTGATGAGGACCCCGCAAAGGCTGGTTTTGCACCTGCGGAGCTGCGTGAAGCGCTGCCTAACGTGGCAGAGCTTCTTCGCGGCACTAGCGTGGTGATTGACGGGTTGATGATGATCGGTCGGCTCACGGACGACCAGGCTGAGGCACGGCGCAGCGTTGCCGCCTTCGCTTCCTACGGCACCGCACTTCGAGCGGCAGCGGCGGAAGCCGGCCTAACCATCGGGCCGCTCCTTTCAGCGGGGATGAGTGGTGATTTTGAGGTCGCCATTGAGGAGGGTGCAACGCAGGTTCGGCTCGGCAGCGCACTCTTCGGCGCGCGCGGCTAACCTTTCGCTATGGGCTTCACCCCGCTGCTCGCGATCGATCTGATTCTGCAGACACTCTGGTTTGTTGTGCTCGCGCGTGTGCTGATCTCATGGGTCGACCGTTCTGGGACCGGGCGCGTCTCCCGAATACTGTTTGACATGAGTGAGCCGATTCTCGGGCCGGTCCGTCGGATCCTCCCATACACTGCAGGAATCGACTTCTCTCCGATTGTGGTGATGATCCTGCTGCAGTTCCTGCGCCGCCTCCTCTAGAAACACGCAGATCCGTAGAGGATTCGTCTAGAATCCACTCCTCGGGCGATTAGCTCAGTTGGTTAGAGCGCACGGTTCACATCCGTGAGGTCACTGGTTCGAGTCCAGTATCGCCCACCACGTTGTGAGTTACTGCTTCGCCATCCTTCGCAGAACCGCAGGCATGATGCCGCCCTCGCGGTAGGTTGCGAGTTCCATTGGGCCGTCCAGACGGACGACGAGTTCAATCGATCGCGTGTTGTCGGTAAGGGTGTCGTCAGCAGCACTTGAGGTGACCTGAAGCGTCACGCGGCCACGAGGGCTGATCGCGGTGAGGCCTTCAATCGTGAACCGCTCGCTGCCGCCCAGGGCATGGCTCGCGGCGCTCTCGCCGGGGAGGAACTGCAGTGGCAGGATGCCCATGCCGATCAGATTGGAACGATGGATGCGTTCATATGATTCGGCGATCACGGTGCGGACGCCGAGCATCTGCGTCCCCTTTGCAGCCCAGTCTCGACTTGATCCTGAGCCGTACTCCTTCCCTGCGATGATGATCAGTGGCGTTCCCTGCTCCTTGTAGCGAGCTGCCGCGTCAGCGACTGCAAGGAGTTCGCCACTCGGAAGATGTCTGGTAAGCGGTCCCTCCTTGCCTCCTGCGAGTGCGTTGCGGAGGCGCGTGTTTGCGAAGGTTCCGCGCATCATCACCTGGTCATGGCCACGGCGTGCTCCATATGAGTTGAAGTCGCCAACAGCAACCCCGCGTTCAATCATCCAGCGGCCAGCAGGGGAGTCGGCGCGGATTGATCCCGCTGGTGAAATGTGATCGGTGGTGACGGAGTCACCGAGGAGAAGGAGCGCACGCGCGTCGTGGACATCGGCGATGGGTGAGGCAACCGCGGGGATGTTCTCGGTGAATGCTGGGCGGGCGATGTACGTGGAGGCCGGATCCCAGTCGTAGGTGCGACCGGTTGGCACGGTTAACGCCCGCCATCGGGCGTCGCCGGCAAAGAGATCCGCATAACTATTCTTGTAGAGGGCAGCATCCGCCGCTGCGGCGACCGCTTCTGCAATCTCATCGTCCGCGGGCCAGATATCGCGCAGGAAGACAGGGGAGCCGTCTCGATCGTTGCCGACCGGATCCTGGTCAAGGTTCGTCACCACGTTGCCCGCCAGCGCGAGGGCGACGACGAGTGGCGGGGAGGCGAGGTAGGCGGCACGCACTGCAGGATGAATGCGCCCTTCAAAGTTTCTATTCCCCGAGAGGACGGCAGCAACGAGGAGCCCTTCACGCTCCACGGCAGTGGCGATCTCTTCATCGAGTGGTCCTGAGTTCCCGATGCACGTCGTGCAGCCATAGCCAGCCACGTTGAATCCGAGCGCGGCGAGCGGTTCCAGAAGCCCCGCGCGCTCTAGGTATGCGGTGACGACTCGCGAACCTGGGGCGAGGCTCGTCTTCACCCATGCTGGCACGCGCATCCCGCGCGCAACCGCGTTCCTCGCGAGGAGACCGGAGGCGATCATCACCGACGGGTTTGAAGTATTGGTGCATGAGGTGATCGCAGCGATCGCGACCGCGCCATCGCGCATCGTTGCTCCCCCTACCGTGGCGCTGTGCGCCTTCGATCCAGCGCGATCTGGGTAGCTCTCCTCAAAGCCCTTTCCGAGATCAGGGAGGGGGACTCGATCCTGCGGTCGCTTCGGTCCGGCGAGCGACGGAACGATCTCGGCAAGACTGATCTCGACCACTTCGTCGTAGAGCGGCTCCTGCCCACTGACTCGCCAGAGGCCCTGCGCCTTGGCATACGTCTCAACAAGCGCAATCTGCGCCTTCTCGCGACCAGTCACGCGAAGGTAGTCAAGGGTGATCTCGTCAATCGGGAAGAGGGTGGTCGTTGCGCCGAACTCTGGCGACATGTTGGCGATGGTCGCTCGATCGGCGAGGGAGACGGTGGAGAGGCCGTCACCGAATGCCTCTACGTATGCGCCGACCACACCATGAGCGCGGAGTCGCTCAGTTACGGTGAGGACAAGGTCGGTCGCCGTGGTCCCCGCAGGGAGTTTCCCTGTGAGCTTGAGCCCGACAATTTTCGGTAGCGGCGAGAAGAGCGGCTCACCAAGGAGCACCGCCTCCGCTTCAATTCCGCCGACGCCAAAGCCAAGGACCCCGAGCCCTGAAATCATGGTGGTGTGCGAGTCGGTGCCGACACAGGTATCTGGGAAGGCGAGCGGCGCCCCGTCAACCTCCTCCACGCGCACCACGGTTGCAAGGCTCTCAAGGTTTACCTGGTGGACGATTCCCGCGCCTGGGGGGACAACGCGGAACGTATCAAATGCGCCTTGAGCCCAACGGAGCAGCTGGTACCGCTCGGCATTACGTTCGTACTCTCTTGTCACATTCTGTTCGAGTGCCTCCGCGGTGGCCCATCGATCAACTTGTACCGAGTGGTCAATCACAAGATCAGCTGGGACCTGAGGGTTAATGCGCTCAGGGTCAATGCCAAGTTCACGCGCCGCATCGCGGAGCGCTGCCAGGTCAACTACGGCTGGGACGCCCGTGAAGTCCTGAAGCACGACGCGTGCAGGAGAGAAGGGAAGCTCACGTTCGTCGCCTGAAGACGCCGCTGCGGCGCCGGGCTTCCATGCGAGGTATGCATGGATATCTTCTTCACGGACAAAACCGTTCCCCGCCCTTCGCGCAGCCCCTTCAATGAGGATCTTGAGGATGAACGGGAGTTGATCCCACGGCGTCGCTGGTGCTGGGAGGCGTTCAAGTGCGATTCGATCCGGTAGACCAGCGCCGAGGCTCGTGCGCGTGTGCGCTCGATTGGTCACAGCCCCTCCTCTCGTTCACCGCCGCTCCGCGGGCTTCGCGTAGCGTAGCGCGCAGCCACACCATACGCCCCTTCACGAAGGGCTACCATTGACGTAATGAGGCGCTCCTTAGGGGGCCAGAGCCAGATGAGACAGGAGCATCTATGCCGCTAACGAAGCGCACCGCCGTCTCCGCGGGGGGGCTGGTTATTCGTGCCGTTGCGGGGAGGCCAGAGATCGTCGTCGGTCGGCGTCGCCGAGAGCGCGACGGATACGTCTGGTCGCTCCCGAAGGGGACCCCCGAAGAGGGGGAGACGCGCGAGGAGACCGCCCTGCGCGAGGTCCGGGAGGAGTCGGGACTTGAAGTACGCATCCTTTCGTACTTCGCCGCAATCTCGTACTCGTTTGTCCGCACTGGTGAGCGCATTGAAAAGACCGTGCACTACTCCCGGATGGAGCAGGTGGGTGGCAGCTTTGACGCATACGACCAAGAGTTTGAAGAGTTGCGTTGGGTGCCGATGGC
>CAIZYO010000150.1 GCA_903937225.1 uncultured Chloroflexota bacterium
CATGAAATGACAGGGTCAGAAAGGGATGAGAACATGTTGAGCGTGTCGAGCAAGAAGACGAATCGCAAGGGTGCTGCCACCGAGAGCGCTGGAGAGGTGCAGCCTCACACCCAGGAGGCTGAGGTCGCGGTGAGCGGCGCGGTCAGCTTGACCAACGTGGAGGCCTTCTACGGCGCATTCCGTGCGGTCAACAACGTCTCTCTTGAAGTTCAGCCACGCGCGGTCACCGCGCTGATCGGGCCTTCAGGGTGTGGAAAGTCCACGCTGCTGCGCACGATTAACCGAATGCACGAAACACTTCCTGGGGCCAGGGTGCAAGGCTCCATCACACTCGACGGGATTGATCTCTATGACCGCGAGGTCGACGCCGTGCGAGTTCGTCGCGTGATCGGCATGGTCTTCCAGAAGCCGAATCCCTTCCCCACGATGTCGATCTACGAGAACGTTGCCGCAGGGCTGCGCCTCCTCGGACGAACGCCGAAGTCGGAGCTTGACGGCGTCGTTGAAGCATCGCTACGCCGCGCCGCGCTATGGGACGAGGTGAAAGATAAGCTCAAGCAGCCTGGAACTTCGCTCTCTGGCGGACAGCAGCAGCGACTCTGTATCGCACGAGCAGTCGCCGTGCAGCCACGCGTGCTCTTGATGGATGAGCCGTGTTCCGCACTTGATCCGGTGGCAACACTGAAGATTGAAGATCTCATTCGCGAGTTGGCTGCGGAGTACACCATTGTCATCGTCACGCACAACATGCAGCAGGCGTCTCGAGTCTCCGACTCCACCGCCTTCTTCTCCATGGATGAGAACCGCGCGGGGTACCTGGTGGAAACGGGTCCAACGACCACCATCTTCACCGCACCAAAAGAGTCGCTCACCGAAAGCTACGTCGCAGGTCGATTCGGGTGATTCCCGTCCGCACGGCGGCACGCGTCGCCCTTGCACTCGTCCTAGTTGCGGCGTGCCGACCGCCTGTAGGCGGAAGCGCCGAACCGAGTGCCAGCTCAATTGCTGGTGATCTAGTTCCATCTCGTGACATTGCCGTTGCGATCCACCTGCCCGGAGCCCCAGACGCACTCGCCTCCGCCATCACGAACGCGGCTGGATCGGAGTCAATTGCGGGGGCAGGAGTACAGGTAGAGATTGTGCTGCCATATGCGGGCGAGGATGCCTTTGCCGTTCGCGAGCGTGATGGTCAGACAGATATCTTCTTCGCCACGCCGGCCGCTGCGCTCGTCGCGCGTGAGGCGGGAAACGATCTCGTGATGATTGCGGGACTCCAGCGAACTGCTGGAATGCAGTTGGCGGTACTCCCAAAAGGGCCGGCATCGCTTGAGGAGGTCGCCACTGGGTCGATCCTCCTTCAGGGACGCCCTGGCGACGAAGCTCCACTCTTGGCGCAACTCGACGAGGCTGGGGTTGACCGAAGCGCGCTTGAAATCGCGTACGCGGAGGACCCGTCTTCACCATTCGACCTCTTTGGTCTATTTGACGAGACGTACGTTGCCGCTGCCGTCACGAACTATGACGGCGCTGCACGCCTACAAGAGTTCTACGATCTTGAGAGTGGGATTCCGGTAGGCCCAGAGGGGGCGCGGTTTGTTGCCGGAGTCGATGGCGACACCCTCTCCATGGCCCCTGGAGCGGCGATCTGGGCGCTGCGCTCCGCACTTGAGAGCGAAGACAATCGCATCGCCATGGCGCTGACACTCATTGCGATCGCAGACGGCCTCGCAGGGTGTCGCGACGATGTCCCTGCCTGCGCGGTGGTGCTTGAGGACTCAGCAATTGCCGATCGCTATGGCGACGGCCTCCTCTGGTCAATCAACGCGTTCAACGGCACGATGTGGCCAGCGCCGAGCGGTGCATTCGCAATCGATGAGGCTGAACTTACGCGAGCAGTGAACCAGGCGGTCGCCGTAGGTGTAGCGTCGGCCGCGCCACCGATCGCGGAGCTTGTGGACCGAAGCGTTCTCGACCTTGCGCTGCTGAACCTCCCCGCCACCATTGATCTCGTTGGCGAGAGTTGGGCACCAATTGAGGTCCTGCTGCCGCTCGAGTAGTCGTTGGACGTAGGCCTTAGAACTTCTCGGCTGATCTCTCCCTCACGACCTTAACCCCGGCCGATCCCACCATGAGTCGCGCGGGGCGCGGTCGACCGTTGTACGAACTCCACATCGCGTCGGCATATGCCCCTGCACCCTCAATCAGAAAGAGATCACCGCGTGCGGTGTCCGTGGGGACGTGATGAGCACCGAGCGCATCAGTTGATTCGCAAATTGGTCCGTGAAGGGCGGCAAGAATAGTAGACGCGGTGCGCGGGGCCACGGCGCGCAGCGGGTGTCGTGCACCGTAGAGCGCTGGTCGAATCAACTCGCTCATGCCCGCATCCAAGATGACTTGTCGCGCGCACGCAGATGCAGCCTCACCCGGCAGTGCGAGTGGTGCCAATACCGTTTCGTGCCGCTCTCTCACATGGAGCACGCGTGAGATCAGGAGTGTGGCCTCGGCGACGAGTGCACGGCCCGGTTCAATGGCCCGGATGGGCGGCGTGACACCGGGTGCGCCTGACCAGGCTGCATCTGCGGCGCCGCAGAAATCGGCAGCGGTCGGCAGCCGCTCGTTGCCAGGTTCAAGGCTGATCGGCTCTCCGCCGCCCACGCAGAGAGTCCCAGAGGTGCGGTGAACCTCGTCTGTGATCAGTCCGCCATGAACAAGTTCTGCATACGCAGCGAGCGATCGTTCAACCGCGGTCTGCCACTCCTGGAGGTTGCGCAACTGTGAGCCAGCATGCAGATGGATTCCGATGAGCTGCAGCGGTGCACCAGCCTCTGCGATGATCCGCGCAGCGGCCAGGAGTTCTGTGGGGTCGGTGCCAAACTTCGAGCTCCCACGCCCCACAGCGAGACCTGAATGCGTACCAGGCTCAATAGCTGGATTCAATCGAACCAAGATTCGAATTGCAGCTCCGTCGACAGCACCTCGCGCAGCGACGGCATCGGCGAGCGCACGTGCCTCATCAAAAGATTCAATGGCAACCCAACGGAGTGGATCGCCGCTCGACGCTGCGTGGATTGCTGCATCAAACTCACCCTCGCCCTTACCAATCCCTTCAAGCGTGATGCGCGAGTTTGGAATCCCTGCTTCGCGCGCTGCCGCGATCTCCCCGATAGACACACAATTTGCACCCCATCCGCGCTGCGCAAGGAGCTTGACAACAGGTGGGAGCGGATCAGCCTTCAGTGAATACGAACGCACCCAGGGTTCAGGAAATGCGCTCTCCAGGATGGAAGCCGCCTCAGAGAGCCGCCCCTCATCCGTGAGGTAGAACGGGGTGGCGTGCTGCGCTGCGGCTTTGTTGATGATTGGAGTAACGC
Source organism: uncultured Chloroflexota bacterium (assembly GCA_903937225.1). GTDB lineage: Bacteria > Chloroflexota > Limnocylindria > Limnocylindrales > Limnocylindraceae > Limnocylindrus. The sequence continues at coordinate 3,372 of CAIZYO010000150.1, forward strand.
GAGATGTGAAGTCTGCGAGACGAGACACAACTTATGGGAGGACGACGTGGCAGGCGCGGCATCGCGCCTCGTAGGTGTCATCGCCACCCATGCCACCAATGACAATCAGTTCGTCGCTCACGTTCGCCGGCTGCCCGTTGCGCATGCGCTGCGTTCGCGTCGCCTCCCCGCCGCACTTCACGCAGATTGCGGTGAGCTTGGTGACTTCGTCAGCGCGCGCGAGTAGTTCAGGAATCGTGGCAAACGGTCGACCAGCGAAGTCCTGGTCAAGCCCACTGACGATTACGGTACGAGGCCCGGCAACGAGCTCTTCAATAATCGCGGGGAGATCTGGCCCAAAGAACTGCGCCTCTTCAATCGCAACTGCGTCCGGATCTCGCGTGAGCACTTCGTCGCGCAGTGACGTGGCATCCTTGGCAACAACGCTCGGGAAGCGCGTCCCCGTCCGGCTAACAACCTCTCCAGGCGCAACACGCGTATCGCGGGCTGGGGTGATCAGCAGGACGCTCTGGCCAGCGATCTCGCGACGGCTCAGGAGGCGCACGACCTCAGCAGTCTTGCCGCTGCTCATGCAGCCGGCAATCACGTGAAGCCAAGGAGTACGAGTAGCGGCCATCCGCGGAATCCTAGCGGATCACAGGGAGGCACGCGTACGCGAGTGATATGCCGCGTACGAGATGATTCGCCTCCGCTACTCCCGCCACTCCGCTGAGAGGAGTGATGATGAAGAGCAACGAAGATGGCATGCGGCGCTGGCGGATCGCTGGTGGCGCGACAGCAGTTGTGCTCGCAGCCGTGGCGACCATCGGGACGACGAGCGCAGCATTTACGGCTACCCAGCCCGTGGCGGGTCTTGTTGAAAGTGGCCGGGTGGAGCTGAGCGCTGGAGGGATCAGCAGTCTCACCTTTGGTGGTGCAGACCTTGCCGCAATCGGGCCGGGGACTACGCTGACGGAGAGCATTAGCGTCTCGAATGAATCGACCGTCACGCTGCCAACGGAGATTACTGAGATTGCGCTGTGGGCGGACACGAGCGGCGCGCCTGCGGACACTGGCGGGCTCGGCAGCGCGCTGGTTGTGCAGATCACGCGCTCAATCGGCGGTGGCCCATCTGAAACAATCTACTTAGGGAGCTTTGATGGGCTTGCTTCACGCGACTCGTTTTCAAACGCCATTGGTTCAGTGTGGCGCTCACGCAATGAGGGCGATCTGATTGGGAGTGACGCACGTGAGGCGATTTATACGGTCTCTCTCAGTCTCCCCGCGAGCGTCACGGAAGGGGCAAGCTCCCAGGCTGGCGTATCGCTCGTCTTTGAGGCGCGCAACGCGACTGAGTAGTGATGCGACACGCCGCACTCGCGCTGATCGCACCGCTTGCCCTCTCAATGTGTGGTGTGCGCATTTCACTCGTGGAGGGCGAGTCAATGGCGCCAACCATTCGGGCAGGCGACGCCGTGGTGACATTTTCACAATCGTTTGGCACCCCTCCCGTCGGGAGTATTCTTCTCGTGGAGAGCGAGGGGCGGCGTCTCCTTCATCGCCTGGCACGTTACGAAGAGGGTTCACTTTGGATGAAGGGTGATGCGAGCGTGAGCGGAGATAGCCGTCCAGTGAGCAGTTCGGATGTACTTGGCACGCTTGCCGTCGTCATTCCAACTTCGTATCTCTATCGGGCGTTGCGGGCAACTGCGCAGTTCACCGCCGAGCTACCGGTCAGCATGAGTATCTCGAGCGCATCTGGTGTTTCTGCGGAACAGGGGCCGAAGTACACCTTCGGGGCAGATGCACAGGGTCGCTTGCTGCCAGGCGCATATGCACTGTGGAGTATCCTCCTCTCTGCATGCAGCGGCACAGTCGGCGCGTGTCCTGGAAGTTATGCCCTTCGCATAGATCCGACGCAGTTTGCAGCCCTCCTCCCGCAAGTGGGGATTGTTGGAACTCCTACACAGGCACTCGCTCGAGCACTTCGAGTTATCACTCGATGTCAGTCAGTTGGTGGGAGCGGAGCGTGGAACGAGACGAGCAATCTTTTCACCGCGGAGTGGAGCGAAGCGAACGCTAGTAGCGGCCTTCTTGCAACGCATCAGGGTGCACTTGCGCAGGGCGGAGTTCGCTGCGAAGTGAAGGCGCTGCTCCTCGGGTCTCTTCCAGCGTCTGGCGGAGCACTCACGCTCCCACTCATCTGGGGTCCTGCATGATGCCCAAACACGGCGTGCTGGCAGCGCTAGTGATCGCTACGAGTGTTGCCGCACAATGGAGTGCCGCGTTGAGCCTCCCTCTCAGCGCTGGCGCATACACGGCACCTGGTGGGGTGAGCCGTAGCGGGCTGCGGTTTTGGGTGGATAGCGCCGAGACTGCTGCTATTAGGCAAAACCCCCGCCTGCAGTTCTGGTTTGATAAGTCTGGAGAGGCACGGCACCTGAGCAGTGTTCCCTTTGGCGTGTTGCCATATGCCACTGCAGTGTCATTTCGCCAACAGGTACTTTTTGAGGACGGCGCGATGGCAATTGGGAGTTCAATCCCGCTGAACGCTCTAACCGCCTTCTTTGTGATCCGAGGTGGGCTAGATACTGGATACCACCCACTCCTCGGCAGGATCGATCGTGCAACGGGGCTCATCGTTGATACAAAGCGCTTGCGGTCAATGAGCGCGGGGGGAAGCGTACTGTCGGGAGTTTTCGGATCAATCAACTCAAGCGGGATCCTGATGATTCGCATGAACGTTGCCGCAACGGACTACGTCTCCCTCAACGGAGGTACTGAGTATTCATTCAATTACAACACCACCGAGAGCGCGACGCATGTGGGTGCAATCTACTCATCTTCGGGGACAAGACTTCTGCGTGCCTCCATCTCAGAAGTGTTGATTTGGGATCGCGCCCTTTCAGCTGCTGAACGGACGAGCGTGCTCCGGGCCCTCGGTGCGAAGTGGGGCGTTACCGTTCCGTAGCGGCATGAAGGCCTGATGCTGCGGCGCGATCAACAATCCATGTGGCGGTAGGGAGGAGTGCCGCTTTCGCAGGGAGCTCCGAGGTGCTCCCTTCCCCCTCCAGGATGCGCGCCAACGCGGCGTTCTTCCCTTCGCCTACCACCGTGGCGCAGACGGCGCGTGCGGCAGAGAGGAGTCCGAGTGAGAAGGTGAGGCGAGGTACGTGCGGTTCAATATGTGTTGGTGCTGGAACGGCGGCAGCAGCCGGTGCGTCTGCGGCCGTGAGCGGTGATCCTGGAAACACGCTGAGGCAGTGCGCGTCACCGCCGATCCCAATCAAGACAAGGTCAAAGATTGGAATCCCAGCAGATGTGTGTTCAACGCCAGCGCTCTGCGCAGCGCTGAGATACGCATCAACTGCACGCACACCCTCCTCCTCCGTTGGCCAAGGGTGAACTGCTCGTGGCGAGATCGGGGAAGGGGCACCGTCCGCCGATGGGGCGAGGAGAACGGCATCTACCGCGGCAAGGTTGGAGAGCGGACTTGTCCGAGGGACGTGGCGGTCATCGCCGAACCAGATCTCCGTGTTTGACCACGGCATGCGGCGAAGGTTCGCTTCCTCCCGCAGCACCGCATAGAGCGCGGCGGGGGTGCTCCCTCCAGTTGTGCAGAAGTGAAAGACGCCGCGCTTTTGGACGGCATCTACAGCGGCGGTGATCACGAGCTCTGCAGTTGTGCGGGCGGCAGCAGCCGCATCGTCGACCATGACGAGTGCGTACGGTTTGCTCATCCGACAAGTTGCGCAAACGTGCGCAGGATTGATGGGGAGAGCGGATCAACTTCGCCAAGTTCAAGTGCTTGACTGAGAAGTTCGGCGTCAGTGGCGCGCTTTGCTCGCAGCGTGCGCTCATGGACTGGTGTGCCGTTGATTGATGCGCGGACATGGGTGCTCGCGCCATCTGCACGCACGCTGAGCTCCAGCACGCCTCCACGGCGCTCTGCCGTGATGTGAAGGGCGAGCGTGGTTCCTGATCGGCCAGCATCCAGCACCGGCTCGAGCGTGAGTGCAATGCGTCGCCCCTCCTCGTCAATCGCTCCGCTCCATGTTCCAGCGTGGTTCTCAAGAGGCGCGGTAACACGCGCGTTCAGGCGTGAGGCGAGCCAGGCAAGGTGGTAGGTCGGCTTCACGACGTTTGCTGGGGCGGTGATGCTGCTCCCCGCGGAATACGTGGCACGGATCTTCGTGATCGCATGCAGATACGGAGCGACCTCTGGCTCGTCAAACGCGCTGGCAACCGCATCGCGCCAGCGTGCCTGTCGAATCAGTGAGAAGTCGCTGATCGCAGTGCCCGAGGCATTAGAAAGGGTGATCAGATCGCGTACAACCTCAACCCCAACCCCTTGCTGATCAGCGCCGTTGATGAGGATTCGATCAACTCCTCGTAGCAACTCCTTCAAGTCACGGCTGGTTGGATCGACGGTGTGATCCCACCAGAGAAGGGTTGGAAGGTCATGCAGTGAGAGCTGAGGAACCATGCTGGAGAGGTGGCGCCCGGCTTCACCGCTCGCATCAATCCAGAGAAGTTCCGTGCACGCAGATGTGCCGTCGCCGCGAGGGGTGACCGCACAGAAGATCTCGAGTCGCGCCTGAAAGGTGGGTGGTCCCTCTGGATCGCGCGGCACAATGAAGAGGGTGCGCGAGGGATTTCTTGGGAGGCTTGTAAGTGAACTCGCCGCGCCAACCGCGCGCTCTTCACCCGGCGCCACCACCACGAGGTTCATGACGCCTGTGCGTACCGCGAGCGGTGTTGCTCCGTTGTCATCTGGTGATGTGTTGGCACTGATCTGCTGACGCGACTCGGTGCTACTCCAGAGTCGCGCGAGGAGCGCGTCCGCCTCCGCAACTGAGTGCGCGGTGGACTTCCAGCGGAGCGTAGAGAGCTCTGCGGCGCTGAGATTCATTGGGCGCTACAACCTGCGCCAGCGACGCCCCTCGCGGGTGAGGAGCGCATCGGCGGCATCTGGGCCCCACGTCCCTGCGGCGTAATTGGGGAGTGCTGGTTCAGCGCCGGCGAGCCAGGACTCCATAATCGGATCCACAATCCTCCAGGCGGCCTCCACTTCGTCGGCGCGCGTGAAGAGCGACGCATCCCCGAGGAGTGCGTCCAAAATGAGCGTCTCATACGCGTCTGGACTCTCTACTGAGAAGGCGGAACCGTAGGCGAAGTCCATGTTGACGGGTCGTACATCTGTGCCTAGCCCTGGTACCTTCGCGGCAAATCGCATCAAGATCCCCTCATCAGGCTGGATGCGAATGACGAGCATGTTTGGCTCTGGCGTATCACCAGTTGGCGAGAAGAGGCGCTGCGGAACATCCTTGAATTGGATGGCAATCTCCGTGGCGCGCTTTGGGAGGCGCTTCCCGGCTCGCAGATAGAAGGGGACGCCCGCCCAGCGCCAGTCATCGATCTCAAATCGAGCGGCGACGAACGTCTCCGTCTCTGATGCGGCATCCACCTCAGGCTCGCTTCGGTATCCGGCCACCTCGGTGGCACCGATCCACCCTGGCCCGTATTGGCCGCGGACGACGTGTTCATCAACCGTATCGGTGCTTAGGAGACGAACAGCACGGAGCACCTTCACCTTCTCGTCGCGGAGGGCCTCCGCATCAAGCGTGGCGGGTGGCTCCATTGCAACGAGTGTGAGGAGCTGGAGGAGGTGGTTCTGCAAGATGTCACGGAGCGCCCCCGTCTCTTCGTAGAATGCGCCACGCCCCTCAACGCCGATCGACTCTGCCACGGTGATTTGAATGTGGTCAATGTATCGGCGGTGCCAGATTGGCTCAAAGATCAAGTTGCCAAACCGGAAAATCAGGATGTTGCGAACGGTCTCTTTGCCGAGGTAGTGATCAATGCGGTAGACCTGACTTTCGCGGAAGACCTTGCCAACCTCGCGGTTGAGCTTCACTGCGGAATCAAGGTCGCGACCGAAGGGCTTCTCAATGACGACGCGTCGCCAGCCGCCCTCACCCGTCTCGTGATCGAGCCCTGCAGCGCCGAGACCACGGATGATCTCTGGGAATGATGAGGCTGGAGTTGCGAGATAGAAGAGGCGGTTTCCTCCCGTCCCAACACTCGCGTCAATTGCATCAAGGTGTCGGCTCAGAGCGGCGTACGACTCGGGATCATCAAACGCACCCTTGACGTAGCTGATTCGCGCAGCACACTCACTCCAGCGTGCCTCATCAATCGGCTTGACGCGAGCGTGCTTCTCGAGTGATGCACGCAGGTCAGTGCGCATCGTTGCATCGGTTGCATCACGTCGCCCGAAACAGACGAGGGCGAACTTCTCTGGAAGGAGATCGCCAGCCCAGAGGTGATACAGGGCCGGGACGACCTTGCGATGTGCGAGGTCGCCGGTTGCTCCGAAGAGCACCACGACGTTGGGGTCAGGGACGCGCTCAATGCGCAGGCCTGAACGAAGTGGATTCGCCTTACTTCGCTTCGGCGTTACCTTTTTTCCTGCGCGTGCAATGCGGAGGTTGCGGATCGTTCCGCCGCCCTCGCCCGCCTTCCCACTCTTCACTCCGGCTTCACCGCATGTCCGCCGAACTGATTGCGCAACGCAGCAAGCACCTTTGCGCTGTACGAGTCTTCTTGCCGTGATCGGAACCTCGTCAGGAGCGAGAGGGTGATCAGCGGTGCTGGGACATCGAGGTCAATCGCCTCTTGCACCGTCCAGCGTCCCTCGCCCGAATCCGCAACCCAGCCCTTGATGGACTTCAGTTCGTTCCCTTCAGCGCGGAAGGCGCGCCCAGCGAGTTCAAGGAGCCAACTGCGCACGACGGAGCCTTGCATCCAAAGGTCGGAGACCTTTGCAAGGTCTACCTGGTAGCGGGACTTTGCAAGGATCTCAAACCCTTCGGCGTATGCCTGCATCAGGCCGTATTCGATCCCGTTGTGCACCATCTTGACGTAGTGACCAGCGCCGGTCGCGCCGCAGTGCATGTAGCCATCTTTCGGTGCCAGCGTGAGGAAGATCGGCTCCATCTCCTTCACTGGTGCGGCGTCGCCGCCCACCATCATGCAGTAGCCGTTCTCAAGTCCCCAGACGCCACCC
>CAIZYO010000151.1 GCA_903937225.1 uncultured Chloroflexota bacterium
GCGGCGATCGCATCTGGAGAAATTGCAAGTGCGGATCGTCGACTGACACCCCGACCGCGGAATGTTGGTGCGTACAAGAGGACGCGCCGTTCCTGGAGGGCGGGATACTGTTCGCGAAGCGCGTTGGCCCGCGCAGCAACGTCTGCTTCGCTCGCGAGCCATGCGCCATGGAGGGGACCCACGGCATACACGCGCTCCACTGGTAGCTGGAAGGCCTCGGAGTATGCAGGCCGGACCTCTTCAGAGGAGACGAGCGCGGCGTCGTACCCGCGATGAATGAGCGCGCGCAACGCGCCGTCGGCGAGGGTGCTTGCACCGCGCGCCGCGTGACCGAATCGCTTGTACGCCCCCTCTGCATGCCAGACCTGGAACACGCGGCTGCCGCTCCTGCGCGCGGTGATGTGAACGGGGAGCCACGCGTTATCAATGATCGTGATCTTGGCGCGATGGAGCGCCCAAGTCGCTCCAATGAGGTGAAGGAGGTATCGGACCTTGGAGGTGATTCCGTAGCCATATGGCGCAAGGGCAACGTGCTGTGCACGTTCGGGTGCGACCTCACGGATCGCCGTTGAGAGTGCGGCGAGTTGCGGTCCGAGCACGTGATCGCGCGAGGAGGCGAAGAGGACCTCGTTCTTCAGGGCGAAGCGCTGCGCCACGAAGGCAACAAGGCCGAGCACGAGTCGCGTGAGCGTGAGTTCAAGTTGATTCACCCTCGCATCCTATACTCCCGCCATGTCGAACTCCCTGAGCTCACGCCTGCGTCGCATCCTGCCACTGCGCACGATCGTCCGAGTGCTCGCCGCGCGAGCGGGCGCCGCTGCAGCGCGGCTCCGACCAATCCAGGAGCGCGTCTACATCGCCGCGAATCGCGATGGAGAGTTGCGAGGGAACCTCGCGGAGATTCATCTTGCGCTGACCAACCTCAACCCGGCGCCGAGCATCCTGCGTGAGACGGGAAGCGAGAGTGAACGTCGAGGTGGACTCCCGATCCTCGGATTGGTGTCAGCGGTCGCGCGAATTTTCACGCGTTCGTATCGCGTCGCCTCCTCACGATTAGTCATCGTTGACGACTACTTCTTCCCGATTTATCCCGTGAAGAAGCGTCCCGGCGTAACGATCGTGCAGGTCTGGCACGCCTGTGGCGCATTCAAGCGCTTCGGTCGTGCCACCCTTGAAGCAGAGTGGGGCGCTGATCAGATCTTTCTGAAGTGGGTGCCGATCCACGCCAACTACGACCTCACACTGGTTTCTTCCGCCTCGATCGCGCCGATCTATGCGGAAGCATTCGGTCAGTCTGTAGAAACGATCAGTGCGGCGTTTGGGATTCCACGGACCGATGCGCTCCTCCCTTCGCCGCGACGAGATGTAGACGAGCGCGCGGTGCGCGAGCGACTCGGCCTTCGCGACGGGAGAACGACAATTCTCTATGCGCCGACTTTCCGTGGCGCGGACCTCAAGGGGGCGGCGGCACCTGAGCTGCTCGATATAGCCGCTCTGCATCGGGCGCTCGGCAGCGAGTATCGTCTGATCTTGCGCCTGCACCCATTTGTGAAGTCCGCAATGCGTATTCCACCTGAGGTTGGTGACTTCGTTGTGGACGCGTCGGCTGAGCCAGACGCAAATGAGGTGATGCTTGCTGGCGACATTCTGGTGAGCGATTACTCCAGCATCATCTTTGAGTACGCACTGCTCAATCGACCGATGGCCTTCCTCGCCCCAGACCTTGCGGCGTATGAGCGCGAGCGCGGTTTCTTCTTTGACTATCGCACCGGTGTCCCAGGGCCGGTGATGGAGGAGACCGAGCAGCTCGCGCGCTGGATTCAGGCGAAGCAGTTTGATCTTCAGCGGGTGCGCGACTTCGCCGCCGCCTCCTTTGACGTGATGGACGGACGCGCAACAGTGCGGTTCGTGTCCGACGTTGCCCTCCCCGCGCTCCGCGGCGAGCCGATCCGCATCCCGCCAGCCGCAACTCGCCAGTAAGAGCGGGTCCCCTGCGCGCGGGGGTATGCTGCTCGGCGTGAAGCAGTTTGGAATCATCCTCGCAGGCGGCTCTGGTCAGCGATTCGGTGACCAGATTCCGAAGCAGTTCATTCGCCTCGCAGGGGAGAGCGTCCTGCGGCGGAGCGTGGTGGCGCTCGCCTCTGGTGGGCCGTTTGATCAGATCGTTGTTGCCGCCAACCCCGACTGGTTGCAGGAGACGAAAGACGGTCTCAAAGGTCTTGAGGGGATCAACGTCTCCGTGGTCCCTGGCGGGAGCAGTCGCAACGAATCCACCCGCGCCGCACTCGACGCGCTCAACGCGGCCGACGGCGACATCGTTCTAATCCACGACGCGGTGCGCCCACTCCTTTCGCGCGAGGTTGTAGAGCGCGTGATCGCGCCACTTGTTGCTGGTCGCGCGGACGCCGTGGATACCACCATCCCCACGCCAGACACGCTCGTCATTGTTGATGGCGAGAAGATCACCGACATCCCGAATCGCAGCCTCTACCGACGTGGCCAGACACCGCAGGGGTTCATTGTTGGAGTTCTCCGAACCGCGTACGCGAAGGCACCGGAGGGCTCACAGGCGACCGACGATTGCACCCTTGTCCTGCGAAATGTTCCTGGCGCGCGCCTCCTACATGTTGATGGCGCCGAGGAGAACATCAAGATCACGACGCGGATTGACCACGTGCTCGCCGATCGCCTGATTCAGCTGCAGTCCATCCCGCCAGAGAAGGCAACAAGTCCCGAAGGGAACCAGAAGTACTGGAGCGGTCGACGGGTCGCTGTAATTGGCGGGACGTCTGGGATTGGCGCGGCGATCGCCGCGGAGCTCGCAGGAGTTGGCGCGCGCGTGCACGCGGTGGGGAGGAGCAGCGATGCCGACGTCACCACCGCAAGCGGAGCTGAATCGGCACTCACCACAGCCGCGCAGAGCCTTGGCGGCATTGATGACCTGATCGTCACCGCAGGCGTCCTCCATAAGGGTGATCTCGCCAGCCAAGAGGCGAGCGCTATTGAAGAGACGTTGGCGGTGAACCTTGCGGCGAGCATCTACCTGGCTCGCGCCGCGCATGTGCACCTGACGGCGAGCCGTGGGTCACTCACGCTCTTCACCTCAAGCTCGTTCACCAAAGGAAGGGCGGAGTATGCGGTCTACAGTGCAACGAAGGCGGCGATCGTCAACTTGACGCAAGCGCTCGCGGACGAATGGATTGGCGCATCAATTCGCGTTAATGCGGTCGCACCGGAGCGGGCGAACACGCCGATGCGCCAGACCGCATTTCCGAACGAAGATCACGCCGCACTCTTGACCCCTGAGGAGGTGGCCGCTGCCACACTCCGACTCGTCGCCTCTGGCCTTACCGGCCAGGTGCTCGACGTCCGCCGCTAACTGACCTGACGCGACGCAAGAACTCTTTCGTGCGTGGGTCGCGTGGTGAACCGAAGATACGCTTCGGCGAACCCTCTTCAATGAGACGACCACCCTCCAGATAGCAGATACGATCCGCAACATCGGCGGCGAACGCCATCTCATGCGTTGCGATCAACATCGTCATGCCACTCTCCGCGAGTGAGCGAAGCGTTTCGAGCACTTCGGCAACCAGGACCGGGTCAAGTGCGCTCGTGATCTCATCAAGGAGGAGCACCTTCGGCTCCGTCGCAAGCGCACGAGCAATGGCGACGCGTTGCTGCTGACCGCCGGAGAGCTTATCTGGATACTCGCGTTCCTTCTCTGCAAGTCCGAGTGACTTGAGGAGATCCTTCGCACGGCGCTCGGCGGCACGAGGGGTCAGACCGAGGGCAACGCGTGGCGCAAGCGCAACATTCTCGAGAACCGTCAGGTGTGGAAAGAGATTGAACCCTTGGAAGACAATGCCAAGCGTCCGTCGCGTTTCATCCGCGTTACGGTCCTCAAAGGCAACGCGCGCACCATCCAGGTGGATACTGCCGCCATCAATCGGCTCAAGGAGATCTGTGCAACGCAACAGCGTTGACTTTCCAGATCCGGACGCGCCGATCAGGCAGACCACTTCGTGCTCGGCAAGGCTGAGGTTGATCCCGTCCAGGACAAGTCGGCCGTCGTAGCGCTTCTTCAGCCCCTTGAGCTCAATCACCGGAGCCGGCTTTTGAGCGGCCATCAGCGGGTTCCTCCCAA
>CAIZYO010000152.1 GCA_903937225.1 uncultured Chloroflexota bacterium
GCGCTTCGCTGGCCACGCGGATGAGCCACCTCGCTCCGCATCAGGAACTCTTCAAACAACTGGTGATGCTTGGCGAGAGCGTGACCGACGCGCTGGACTATACGCAGTTGATTAGTACGAACGGCGAAGGAGAACTGGAGAAGACGCTCACGGCACTTGGAGCACGTGAACTCTCCCCCGCTGCACATCGGGGTCTTGACGCGCTTCGCTCCGCAGGTGAGCGCGTGGTGACGGCGAACGATCCGCACCGCGCCATCGACTGGATCGCAACCTATCCTCGTCTCCTCACCACGCTACTAGTTGCTGCACTGAATCCGAAGGCACTACCGAGCGATCACAGCGCGAACACGACGAGTGGCTCATCGAGCGCAACGCGGCTACCGGGCGGCATTGCATTTACCGATGCACCACCGGACGGTCGCGCGGTTGTCTACGCGGGGATTCAATCGGATCCAATCCTGAAGCCGCTCGCGCATGCCCTCGCCGCAGCAACACCCGCCGATCGACTAGTCGCGCGAGCGTTGATGGGAGACCCAGAGCCAGACGTCACAACCGCAGCGGCGTACGCGGCGCTCCTCCCGTCCCAACGCGGTCCGAGCGATCCGCTCATCGTCGGCGCCCTGACCATTGGCGGGAAGGCGGCGCAGTCAAATGCGCAGTATCGCGGGGCAATCGTGGAGGCGACGACCGCTGAAATCCTGAAGAGGCGTCCCGCACTTTCGCGAGAGGCGGAGCGGATGGTGCGTCGTGAGCGCCGCTTCTCCGTTGATGGTGCATCCGCCGACCCACACCCATTTGATGTGACCGTTGAAGCGGGGCCGATCCCTGAGCTCTGGGACTGCAAGTGGGGGGCACGGGGTATCGACGACAACCTTCTCGCAGAGCTTGAGAGTGCCCGGATCCGCGCAGCAGGAGCAGGGGTGCGCATTGCGATCGGTATCGTCGCCTTTGACGCAGCGGCAACGGTCGCGGCGCGCCTCTCAATCGTGCGCGGTCCGCGCGAGCAGACGCGCATGATCACCCTAGACACACTGAGCCGCCTGGCGGCGGGGTGAGTGAAACCCTGATGAGCACGATCACCGAGAGACTTACCCCAGGACTCGCCGCTGACGAAGCGCGCCTCCCCGAAGAGGCTCGCTTCCGTGAAGAGGGGCGAGGCGTCCGCTTTGATGAGTGCGACTTGCGCGGACAGATGCGCTCCGCCGCGTTGCTGCGCCACGCGCAGGATCTCGCCTGGCGCCACAGTGAAGTGCTTGAGTACGGACGCGCTTGGTACGAAGCGCGCGGTGTCGGCTGGGTGGTGCGAAGTGTTGACATGCTCATTGACCAGCCGCCGCATTCAAACGAAGATCTCGCTGGCACTACGGCGTTGGTCGGATTCCGCCACGTCATGGCGCGCCGCCACACGCGCCTCTTTAGCGCTACAGGGCGTGTCATCGCTGACGCTGCAATCGACTGGGTGATGACCGATCAAGACGGGAGGCCGGTACGTTTCCCACAAGAATTTGAAAGCTTCGTCCAGCGTGTCAACGCAACGTTCGCACCAAACAAGATCCCTGCAGCCGCACCATCAGGTGTAGCCGTTGACGTTTCCATTCGTCGGGCAGATATCGACCCACTCGGCCATGTGAACCATGCCGCCTGGCTTGAAATCATTGAAGAGGCCATCGCCCAGGTTGCCCCCACTCATCTTGAAGCGCCGCGGCGCCAGATTCGCATGGAGTACCTTGCGGTGACCACTGACCGCACCGCGCGCGTGCACATCCTTGCAGACGCAGGCGCAGGCGACGATCAACTTCGCGTGGACGTGACAGACACTCTCGGGAACCCCGTCCTTCGCGCTGAGATGTCGGTGATCAAATCGTGATCCGTCGACTCGGCCCCGTTCTCGTTGCACTACTCATCGCACTCAGTGCTCCTGCGTCCACTGCTGCACTTGTTTCAACGGCGCGCATCGGCTTTAGTGCGGCACTTAGTCGACTGAAGGTGCAGTCTGAATACTCGAGTGGATACAGCAGAAGCAAGTTTGGTGATTGGATTGATGCGGACGGAGACGGACTTGACACACGTGCAGAAGTCCTCATTGATGAATCCAAAGTGAGCGTCACAATTTCAAGAGGCATCGTTCGGACCGGAAGGTGGGTCAGCCTGTATGACAATCTGACCTGGACGATCGGCACTGACGTTGACATTGATCACGTAGTTGCACTCAGTGAAGCATGGAAGTCTGGCGCGTACAGGTGGAGCGCATCTCGTCGACTCGCGTTCGCAAACGACCTCGGCGTTTCGTGGGCACTCCGCGCAGTGACAGACAATGTGAATGCGTCAAAGGGAGATCGCGATCCCGCAAGCTGGCTCCCGCCGTACCGAGCCTCAACGTGCACCTATCTTGTTGGTTGGGTCGGAGTGAAGTTGCGCTGGGGGCTAAGCGTTGACGCGGCGGAGAAGTCAGCGATCAGCAACGCGTGGAGTGCACGAGGCTGTGCTGATCGTCAAAATCCGCCGCGTGTTGAGGTGAGAGACGCGCCGTAGCGACTAAAGCCCGAGCGTTGGCTTTCCGCCCTCTCCCTCGCCTCGCCCTTTTCGTTTCTTCTTTCGCGTGTCGCCCTTCTCTGGCGTGGACTCCGGTCGATCTGGCATCCCAACGTTGTATTTCCTCACGAGCTTTGCGTCTGGCGCTTTGGCGCGCGCCTGGCCAAGCGCCGCCGCCGGTGAAAATTCTGATGATGTTGGTGGCATCTCTCGTCGTTGCCGCGCCCCAACTGGCGGCGTTCGCCGCACGACCACAACGCCTTGAGAGGCACCGCGGAGTTGGCGCACGCTCTCTTCTGGCTGCGCACGGTATGCGGCCGCCCATACGAGGGCAACGGCGGCGGGGACCAGGAGGAGGCGCTCATCTGTACCTGTGAAGCCGAGCGCCAAAGCGATGACGGTCACAGCAACAGCGAGGAGGAGGAGTGGCCGCTTGAGCGGCGGGATGCTCTGGTACTGCGGGTCGGCCATCTGGCAATTCTAGGGGGTGCACGCGGCGTATCGCGTATAGAGCTGGTGCGCCCGACAGGATTTGAACCTGCGACCTTCTCCTTCGGAGGGAGACACTCTAATCCCCTGAGCTACGGGCGCGAGAGGGGAAGGATAGCGGGGAGAGAAAGTGCCGGGAAAATAGATCAGGTGACCCCCCGTGAAGGGAGCCACCTGAAGCCGATCCGCTTTTAGAACGAACAAGTCAGTCCCGCAGCTACGCTCGAAGAGCATCTATCACGTCGCCTAAAGCGACTACCCTAACCCACCTACCCATGGCCTTCGAACAAGAACAGCTACGCGTAGGATAGCGCGCGTGAGGGCCGATTCCAACCCCCTATTTTTCTCGTGCGCGCCTCTTTGTGCGCCTAGATACGCACCGAACCCCTCAGTTAACGGATGCTCACCGAGGTCATTGTTACAGGCTCAACCGGGCGATCCCCAGGGCCGCACGGGGCGGCGGCGATCGCGTCGACCACGTTCAGGCCCGCGACCACCTGTCCGAAGATTGTGTAGTTCGGTGGGAGCTGTGGCAGGTCTGCAAGGCAGATAAAGAACTGGCTCCCGTTGGTGTTCGGGCCAGCGTTCGCCATTGCGACCGTGCCGCGCGCGTAGCCCATGGTGACGGGCTCGTCCTCAAACTTGTAGCCAGGACCACCCGTCCCCGTGCCTGTCGGGTCACCCCCCTGGATCACGAATCCTGGCACCACGCGATGGAAGATGACGTTGCTGTAGAAGCCCTTGTTGGCTAGCGTCACAAAATTCTCGACCGTCTTCGGCGCGGCGTCGTCAAGGAGTTCAAACTCAATGCTGCCGAGGGTGGTCTCAATGACTGCGGTGGCCATTCGTCCTCACTTCCGCGGCAGTGCCGCCTCTGTCAGCTCACTGCCGACGCGTCCGTGGATTCTACCCGTCTCGCCGCTAAGGCGCGGGACTGCTCACCGTGGTGCTCAAGATGGTGACTGGGACAACTGGGCGGTCCTCCTGGTCCCGTTCTACCGCGGCGATCGCATCGACGACATCAAGGCCCGCAGTGACCTCGCCGAGAATCGCATAGCTTCGGACGCTCTCAAGTGGGCCGGCAGCGCCATCATCCAAGACGATGAAGAACTGGCTCCCCTGCGAATTAGGTGCTGCGCTGCGGGCCATGGCGAGGACGCCGCGTCGATAATCACCGACCACCGGCTCGTCTTGGATCTTGTATCCGGGATCACCCATCCCCGTCCCTGTTGGATCGCCGCCCTGAATCACGAACGGCGTTCCGTCCTGCATGTAGGCGATGCGATGGAAGATGACGTCGTTGTAGAAGCCGCACTCGGCGAGTGCGACGAAGTTTCCGACTGCAATCGGCGAAAGGTCAGCCTCAAGAAGAAGCGTGATCTCACCGAGTGAGGTGGTCATCACGATCTCACGCTGCTCACCCGCGCCGAGTGCGGCGGGTTGAGCGGTGGGGCATCCGGCAACGCCTGACGCCGTCGGGCTCTCAGCGCCGCCATCCGTGCAGGCAGCAACAAGGAGCAGCGCTGCAACCGTTGTGCCGAGGGCTCGTCGCGAAATCTTCATGTGGACATTCTACGCGAACGTTCTATCCCGCTTGGTTGGCGATCGCTTGCGCCTCTTCAAAGTCAATGGCGCCTGAGAGGAGTGCTTCGCCAAGGATCAGCGCGCTCACCCCCGCATCGCGGAGACGACGCACGCCATCAAGATCGGTGACGCCGCCGGCAACACTCACCTCAATGGATGGGTATCGCTGACCGATCTCGCTCAGGCGGCTGAGTTCGCTCGTGCCACCGCCGTGGCTCATCACCACGCGGCTGATTCCTGCCGCAACGAGCTGCTGCAGCAGGTCGTCGAGTGACGGCTGCACCGCGCGCTTCCATGGAAATTGCGAGAGTCGCTCTGGGCGTGGGTCAAGACCAACGGCGAGCCACGCACCTGCCGCGCGCGCGCACGCAACGAGAAGCTCTGGCTCATCAAGAAGGGAGGCACCCACAACCACGCGTGTGGCACCCGTCGCGAAGACGATCTGGATTGCTTCCGGAGAGTCCACGCCGCCCGCTACTTGAAGTGGTGTGGCAACGAGACCCGCGACTGCGCCGATCGCCGCAAGATTTTGTGGCGCGCCAGCCCGTGCACCGTCAAAGTCCACAAGGTGAATCAGCGTGGCGCCGTGATCCACAAAGTGACGTGCGATTCGTGCGGGCTGGTCTGTTGGTGCGCCAACGCC
>CAIZYO010000153.1 GCA_903937225.1 uncultured Chloroflexota bacterium
CCCCGCACTCTTCATTGCGTTTGATTGTCTGGCGCAAGGCGATGAGCCGTTGATTCAGCAGCCGTATCACGAGCGTCGCCGTGCGCTTGAAGAGATGCGGCTCGAGCAGATCAGCGACGGGCAGATTCGAATCGCAACCCGTGTGCAGGCGGAAGGGGCTGAGGCGATCGAGACTGCATTCATCCACGCGCGACAGCGTGGATGTGAGGGACTCGTTGTGAAGGCACCAGACGCACCGTACGCACCGGGTCGTCGCGGTTCTGGATGGCTCAAGGTGAAGCGATCGCTGGACACCATTGACGTCATCATTGTTGGCGCAGAGCCAGGGCTCGGTCGCCGTCGCGCGCTCCTCTCCGAGTGCACGTTCGCCGTGCGAGACGATCTCTCTGGACGACTCGCAACCATTGGCCGTGCCACCGTTTCGCTGCCAGACGCAGAGGTTGCCTCCCTCAGTCAGTGGCTTGAGGCGCACACGATTGCGCAACTCGGCTCGTACCGCAGTGTTGAGCCGCGCTTGGTGGCCGAGGTTGCCTTTGATGCAGTGAGAAGGAGTGAACGCACCGCCTCGGGCTTCGCCCTTCGCTCCCCACGGATCACGCGACTTCGTTCAGACTTGGGCCCAGACCAGGCTGCAACACTCGCCTCACTGGAGAGCCGCTGCCATCTTGGCAGCGCACAACCTGACGCATGAACCGAGCGAGAGGAGCACGAGATGACTGATCAGATCTCGCACGAAGCGCTCCTTCAGGCCGCCGCAACGTCCACCGACGAGGCGGGCAAGGTGGCGGAGCTTCGTGCCGCGATCCCCGCAACGACCGCGGGGATCTACCTGAATGCAGGGAGCGTTGGCCCGCTCCCGCGCGAAGTGGATGCGGCGATCCGCCAAGTGCAGGAGCAAGAGCTTGCGACCGGTCGCGCATCAGAGCACCTGATGGATGACGTAGAGGTCCGCGTGGACGAACTTCGTGGCGTCTTCGCCTCGGTGCTCGCCACAGACCTTGAACTCGTTGCGGTGGCGCACAGCACCACCGAGGCGGTCATGCGTGCGCTCATTGCCGTTGATTTGAAGCCAGGTGACCGCGTGGTCACACTTGATGAGGAGTACCCAGCGATTCGCGGGAGTCTCGCCGCACGCGCCGCTCGCCAAGGGTTCAGCGTTGCGACGGTGAGTGCGCGAGACGAGCACGGGGTCGCGATCAGTGATGCGGAGATCGTCACGCGCGTCACCGAACTTTTGGTTCCGCCCACCCGCGCGATCGTAATCTCGCGAGTCAGCTGGATCAGCGGGCGCATCCTTCCGCTCGAAGAGATTCTCCCACGTGCGCGCGCCGCAGGGATCATCAGCATTGTTGACGGCGCGCAGTCTGTTGGCGCAATGCTTGACGCTGTGGATGCGTTGGACCCTGATGTGCTCGCATTCCCTTCGCAGAAGTGGCTCCTCGGTATTGAAGGACTTGCTGGCATGCGCCTTTCGCGCCGTGCGCTTGCTGCGCGCGGACTGCAGACGCCAATCAGCGGATTCCTCGCCTTCCGTGAGCCAGCGCTTGA
>CAIZYO010000154.1 GCA_903937225.1 uncultured Chloroflexota bacterium
AGGCGGGCGTCGTCGGTTCGATTCCGGCCGGGGGCACCATTGGAAACGGGGTAAAGAGAGGAGCAGGGGTGAGCGAACCGCAGATCACGAAGGAGATCCCAGACTTTCAGCAGCCCCCAGACGTTGGGGTGCTTCGCAACGGTGCCTTCCTGCGCCTCTGGATCGCCCAACTCCTCACCCAGATCGGCGGCAACGTCGTTCTTTACGGGCTCACAGTGCTCGTCGCCGAGCGTAGCGGCTCAACGTCGGCGCTCAGCCTCCTCTTTTTGAGCTTCCTCGTCCCTGCAGTAGCACTCTCCCCAATCTCGGGTGTCTGGGTTGATCGTCTCGATAAGCGTCTTGTGCTGATCGTGGCGAATTTCACCCGCGCCGTTGCCTTCTTCCTGATGCTCGGCAGCGTGGATACCCTTGGTAGCGTCCTGCTCTTGAACATCTTCGCGAGCTTCATGACCACCATCTTCGCCCCCGCTGAGCTTGCAATGATCCCTATGCTTGTTCGGCGCGATCAACTCACGTCAGCGAACGGCCTCTTCACCTTCACGTTGAACGCTGCATTCGCGCTCGGATTCGCACTTATTGGACCCGCCGTCGTGCGGATCGCAGGACCTGAAGCTTCAATCATCCTCGTGGCCGTCCTCTTCCTCTTTGCCGGACTCCTCTGCATCGGCCTCCCCTCAGCCCCACCGACCTCTCATGACGACGGACTCATTGGTTCCACTCGCAGTAGCACGCGAACAACAACGTCAGAACTCGTTGAGGGTTTGCGATACATCCGCGCGCACGGTTCGGTCGGTTGGTCGCTGCTCTACCTAGCGATCGCAGCGAGTGTCGTTGGCCTCATGGGCGTCCTCGGACCCGATTACGTTGCCGATGCGCTCGGGCTTGAGGCGCGTGACTTCTGGCTGATCGTCCTTCCGATTGGACTTGGGGTGGTTACTGGCATCTTGGCGCTCAACAGCTGGGGGAAGGCCGTCTCTCGACGGAGACTCATTGAAGGGGGCCTCCTGGGGGTTGGGGCGGGCCTTGCGCTCCTTGCACTCGCTGAACCGATCAGTGCGGCGATCTCTGATGGTGCGAGTTCTCTCGGCGGACTTCCGATCGGCCCCGGTGCGTCAGCACTCGCCACCGTGATCTTTGTGGCCTATTTCGCAGGTGCAGCGTATGGACTCGTGGCGATTCCAGCCCAGACGGCCTTGCAAGAAGAGTTGCCCGTTGAAGTTCGCGGACGAGTCTTTGGCGTACTCAACATGCTCGTCAGTCTCGGCAGCTTCGTTCCGATCATTGCCGTGGGTCCGATTGCGGATACGTTCGGTGCCACGAACACGCTCCTTGGAGTTGGAGTGAGCATTGCGGGCGTTGCCCTGCTCTCAATCGTGCGCGGGCCTCGCCGCGTGGGGAGCTCTAGCGCGCCGTAACGTCCCCCTGCGCCGCTGCGACCGCGACGGCCGCGGCGAGTGAGGCATTCGACTCCGCCAGTGCAAGGTTGGCGGGGATGGACCGCGAGGCTGTTGCATCCGCAATGGCGGCGAGAATTCGTGGCGTTGCTGCTGGCCCTCGCGCACCCGCTGCAACTGCGGCGGCAAGCCCCTTCTCAATCGCGACCGCGATCTCATCCGCAGGGATCTCGCTCGCTTCAGGAATTGGGTTCGCGATCAGCAGACCGCCACCCCATCCGATTGCTCGCGCGGCGCGCATCATTGCGGCAAGCTCGGCTGGACTCTCCGCGCGGTGAGCGATCGGAAGTCCACTGCTTCGACTCCAGAAGGCGGGGAACTCGTTCGTCCGATATCCGACTACGGGCACTCCGAGTGTTTCTAGGACCTCAAGGGTTTTCGCGAGATCAAGGAAGGCTTTCGCGCCCGCGCTAACAACGGCAACCGGATGCCGCGCCATTGCGCCGAGATCCGATGAAACATCAAAGCTCTCCTCTGCGCCGCGATGCACCCCGCCAATGCCACCCGTTGCAAAGATCTGAATCCCAGCGAGGTGCGCGACTGCGACCGTCGCGGAGACGGTCGTCACTCCAGCGGAGAGGCGCTGCGCGATCGCGGCGGGGAGATCGCGCTCGGCAAGCTTTACGGAAGCGTTGAGTAACCGCTCCTCCTCGCCCGGCTCAACGCCAGCAACGAGTGCACCATCAAGGAGCCCGGTGAGGGCGGGGACGGCACCGGCCGCACGTATGGCGGCGTTCACGCGGTCGAAGCAGGTTCGGTTGTGGGGTGCGGGGAGCCCAAGGCTTGAGGTGATGGTGGACTCGAGCGCAACCACTGCGCGCCGCGACGCGAGTGCGTCAGCAACCTCTTGCGAGAGCTTTACCTGCACGTCAACCCCCCTCTTGCTGTTGCAGATGTGCGCGCGCCGCGCGGTGTCCTGCGTGTAGGGCATCCTCCCACGAATCCCCCCGTGCACGCGCAACAAGGAAGCCGCCCGCGAATGCATCACCTGCGCCAGTGGAGTCGATTGACCCATTGATCGGTGGGGCGGCGACTGATGCGAGTACCTCGCCACTGGCGGCGCGAACGTCGGCAACGCCAGCGCCGCGCTTAACGATCAGCGTCATCCCAGCGATCGGTGCGCGGAGGAGGCCAAGGTACTCCGCCTCTTCTTCATTCGCGAAGAGGTGTGTTGCGCCGCTTGCGGCGAAGCGCCTTCGGCTCTCTTCTGGGCCCCACGCGGCGAGTGCTCCAACTGAAGAGGCATCAAGAGAGGTCGGGATGCCGTCTTGATTCGCTTCGTGAAGAAGGCGCAGCGTGGTGGTAGCGAGTGGCTCACCCATCAGCGAGTAGGCGGGGGCATGGAGCCAGTCAGCCCCGCTGAGCAACGCTGGACCTGGATGCTGCAGATTCGTTGCCACCCCACGATCTGGAAGCATGGTTCGCTCCCCGTCCGGCTCAACGACCACGATGATTGATGGGCTCCGGCCCGCGCGCTGCAGGAGTGGTTCGACACCTGCGGCAAGGAGCGCCGCCTCCAGAGCATCGCCTGTGGCATCACTGCCGATCGCCCCAAGGAAGCGGGCACGACCACCCGAGGCTGCCGCTGCTACGGCAACGTTGGCGGCGCTGCCGCCACGTCGGCGAGTGATCTGTGCCGCGGCATCACTGCCGCGACGCCACGGCGCGGCAAGGCGGACGGCAATCTCGTCAATAAGGTCGCCGACGCTAACGATCAACGGCCCGTTGGCCGATCGTCTCACCTGGGGCTCGCCGCGTACGCCACTCATAGGCGGGGAGTGTATCGGCTATCCTCTGAGACCTCGGGCGGTTAGCTCAGTTGGTTAGAGCGCAGCCTTGACATGGCTGAGGTCACAGGTTCGAGTCCTGTACCGCCCACCAGTAGCCCGAGGAGGCAGGGAAGCGACGAATGGCTGACGACGCGGTCCAGGCGGTACAAGAAGAGGAGCTCCTCGCCGCCCCTGTGCGCGGTTCAGCCGACGAACTCCTAGACGCTGGTGCTGCCGACCACTTCGGTCGCATGCGTCACTCGGCCGCACACGTGATGGCCGAGGCGGTGATGCGCCTCTTTCCGGGGGTCAAACTTGGGATCGGCCCCGCGATCACTGATGGCTTCTACTACGACTTCCTTCTCGAACGCGCGCTCACCCCAGAAGACCTTGCTGCGATTGAGGCGGAGATGGCGAAGAGCATCGCCGCGGATCACACCTTCAAACTGCAGGAGCATCCGTTTGACGACTTGCGTGCATCACTCATCAAGGCGGATCAGGCGCTCAAAGTCGAGATCATGGACGATCTTGCAGCGAACGCAATGGCATCCGGACAGCAAGTACCGAGTGTGACCACGTACACACACGGCGAATTCCAGGATCTCTGTCGCGGGCCACATGTGGAGAGCACCGGAAAGATCGGCCCATACAAGCTCCTCTCAGTTGCTGGCGCGTACTGGCGCGGCAAGAGCGACCGGCCAGCGCTGCAGCGCATCTATGGAACCGCGTGGGACACGCAAGAGGAGTTGGAGCAGTTCATCTGGCGCCGCGAGGAGATGAAGAAGCGAGATCATCGTCGACTCGGCGTTGCGCTCGACCTCTTCTCATTCCATGACGTATCGCCGGGGAGCGCCTTCTGGCACCCGAAGGGGCAACTCCTCTGGCGTACCCTTGAGGGGGCGATGCGTGAACTCCAAGATGCGCGCGGGTATCAGGAGATCTCCACGCCAATCATTGTGAGCAAGCGCCTCTGGGAGAAGTCTGGACACTGGGACCTCTACCGCGAGAACATGTTCATCATTGAGTCAGAGGGTGAAGAGTTCAGCCTGAAGCCGATGAACTGCCCCGAAAGCACCGTCATCTACAAGACAAAGACGCGGAGCTACCGCGACCTTCCACTGCGACTCTCGGAGTACGGCCGTCTCCACCGCAATGAACTATCTGGAACACTAAGCGGCCTGACCCGCGTGCGGCACTTCATTCAGGACGATGGGCACATCTACGTTCGGCCGGACCAGATGGAGAGCGAAATTGATGCGCTGCTCGGTGAGGTTGCAACGGTCTATGGCTGGTTTGATCTCCCCGTTGAGTTTGTCTTCTCGACGAAGCCCGCCAAAGCGCTCGGTGATCCGAAGCTTTGGGAGAAGGCAGAGTCAATGATTGAATCGGCGCTGAAGCGCTCGGGTGCAACCTGGCGCCTTAGCGCAGGAGACGGTGCCTTCTACGCGCCGAAGATTGACATTATCGTGCGCGATGCCCTGGGCCGCGAGTGGCAGACGGCGACGATTCAAGTTGATCTCGCCATGCTCCCTGAACGATTTGATCTTGAGTATGTTGATGAGGCGGGGGAGCGCGTCCGTCCGATTGCTATCCACCGTGCAATCTATGGCTCACTCGAGCGCTTCATTGGGATTCTGGTTGAGCACTTCGCGGGCGCACTCCCTCTCTGGCTATCACCAGAACAGGTGGTGATCATCCCCATTGCCGATCGCCATCTCGAAGCGGCTGAGGCTGGCGCCGCAATCTTGCGCCGTGCCGGGATCCGCGTGAGCATTGATGACTCGTCAAATCGCATGCAGAACAAGATTCGACTTGCGCAAGAGCAGAAGGTGCCGCTGATGCTTGTCCTTGGAGACAAGGAGATCGAGGCGGGCGGCGCCGCGCCGCGCTGGCGTGACGGGACCCAGGAGCCAGCGACGAGCTGGGAGGCGCTTGCGGCAAGGCTCGCAGCACAGGTGGCGGCACGAAGCGTCTCGTGAACCGAGCCTCCAGCGGCCCCCTCTCGTTGGGTGCTACGATTACGCCTCCCACGGAAGGTATCCGTGTGGTTTGGATGAGACGATCGTGAGGGTGTAGCCGATTAAGGACCTGCGCATCAATCTGCAAATCCGCGTACCGCAAGTGCGCGTCCTTGATGAAGACGGCAACCAGTTGGGAGTCCTCCCCACTCACGAAGCACTCCGACAGGCACAGGAGCGCGGCCTCGACCTTGTTGAGGTCGCCCCAACGTCGGCCCCGCCCGTCTGCAAGTACCTGAACTACGGTCAATACAAGTACGAACTGCAGAAGAAGGAGAAGGACTCAAAGAAGCGGCAGAAGACCGTTGATTTGAAGGAGCTCCGCTGCACCCCCAAGATTGGGGAGGCCGACCTTCTGACAAAGATCCGCCAGGCCCACAAGTTCCTCTCGGCGGGGGACCGGGTCAAGTTCTCGGTCAAGTTCCGTGGCCGCGAGGCGACCCACCCAGAGATCGGCCGAGCGATCCTCACCAGGGTGGTGGAGGGGCTCTCCGACGTGGCCCAGCTCGAGCGCCCCCCGCTCCTCGAGGGGCGTTTCCTCTCAATCCAGCTGCTCGCGCTGCCCAAGGCGAAGGGGCGTGAGCCTTCTGCGGCGAGTTCCGCTACGCTACCCGAACCAACAGCCAGTTCACCCGAAGGGGAGTGACATGCCAAAGATGAAGACACACAAGGGGGCCTCGAAGCGCATCGGCTTCACTGGCTCTGGAAAACCGATCCACGTCATGGCGTGGCGCGGTCACCACCTTGAAATCAAGTCGCAGCGCCGCATCCGCCGCTACGCGGGCAAGGCGGTGCTTGGACGCACGCATCACAATCAGATCTCGCGACTGCTGCCGTACGGCGGCTGAGCTAGGGAAGGGGAGAGAGCATGGCACGAGTAAAGCGCGGAGTAGCGGGGCATAAGCGCCATAAGCGCCTGCTTGAGGCCGCCTCCGGCCGTCGTGGCACACGATCCAAGCTCATCCGTCCAGCGCGCGAAGCGCTTCTTCACGCGCTCGCCTACGCCACACGTGACCGACAGCAGCGCAAGCGCCAGATGCGTGAACTCTGGATCCACCGCGTCAACGCGGCCGCTCGACTGAACGGTCTCTCGTACTCTGTCTTTATTGCCGGCCTGAAGCGCAACAACGTTGCCATCGACCGGAAAATGTTGGCTGACCTCGCCGTTCGCGATGCTGCGGCCTTCACTGCAGTCGCGGACGTAGCGAAGCGCGCCTGACGCGCTAGGTCGCAGCCGTGGAGCTTGCGGCGCTCGAGAAGCAGCTTCGTACCCTTCAGACTGAATCCACAACAAAGATTGGTGCTGCCTCATCACTGGCAGATCTTGAAGAGCTCGGCTCTTCGCTGCTAGGGAAGAAAGGGGCGCTCACTGATCTCCTGCGCGGGATCGGCTCACTCTCTGCTGAAGATCGCCCAAAGATTGGCGCGCTTGCGAACGAAGTTCGCACAGCGATAGAAGCGGCCCTTGAATCTCGCCGCACCGTTGCAGGAGCCGCTGAACTTTCCGCCCGCATTGCCAACGAAACTGAGGATGCAACAACGCCAGGTCCACTTCCCGCGTTCGGCTCCCTGCACCCCATCCCAGAGACGATCTCGGCGATCGGGCAGATCATGGGCTCATTCGGGTTTACGGTTGCGGAGGGGCAAGAGGTCGAGGATGACGTCACGAACTTCCAGCTCCTCAATATTCCCGAGGATCACCCATCTCGAGATCTATGGGACACGCTCTACTTGCGTGAGCCAGGCCGCCTCCTCCGTACTCACACGTCGCCAGGACAGATCCGCACCATGCGCGCGGTTGAGCCACCGATTCGCGTCATCCTTCCTGGGCGCTGCTTCCGGTACGAAGCGGTGGACGCGAGTCATGGGTTTGAGTTTCACCAGGTAGAGGGTTTGCTCGTTGATCGCGGCACCACACTTGCAGACCTGAAGGGGATCCTGGACGAACTTGCGCGGGGACTATTCGGCCCAGCGGCGCGCACCCGTTTTCGGCCAGGCTACTACCCGTTCACAGAGCCTTCGGTCGCTGTTGACGTTTCATGGGGCGGCTCAAAGGATGGCTGGATGACGATCCTTGGCGCAGGGATGGTGCACCCGATCGTTCTGGAGAATGGCGGCATTGACCCTGAGACACACCAAGGATTCGCCTTCGGACTCGGCGTGGAGCGCATTGCAATGTTGCGCCACGGGATCCCAGACCTTCGCGCGCTGCTTGAAAACGATCTGCGCATGTTGCGAGGTTTGCGATGAGGATCCCGCTCTCCTGGCTGCGAGAACTCGTGGATGTACAACTCACCCCTGAGCAACTCGCTGATGCATTGACACTTCGTGGCCTTGAGGTGCGAGGCGTAGAGCGTTGGGGGAGCGCCTGGAACAAGATGGTCGTTGGCGAACTCCTCGAGGTTGGGCCACACCCACGCGCGGATCGCCTGCAACTGACGAAGGTGCGCATTGGGAAGGACCAGGTGCTGGAAGTTGTCTGCGGTGCGCGCAACATCGCCGCTGGTCAACGTGTCCCTGTGGCGCTGATCGGTGCCCTCATGCCAGATGGCCGCACGATTGAGCGCGCGGAAAAGATGGGGGTCGCTTCAGAGGGGATGCTCTGCTCTGGCGCGGAGCTCGATGCCACGGATGACGGTGACGGCATTCTGATCCTTGACGCGAAGGCGCCGCTCGGCACGCCGCTCAGCGACTACCTCGGCGAAGACGTCATTGACGTTGATGTGAAGCCGAACCGTGGCGATCTTCTCTCGATCCTTGGCCTCGCGCGTGAGGTCGCTGCGATCACCGGTGCCCCTGTGAACTATCACGCGCGCAGCATCACTGAGTCGGGAGAGAAGGTTAGCGACGGGCTATCACTCTCCGTGGATGATGCAGGACTCGCCCCGCGAGTGGTGCTTCGTGTCGTTGATGGCGTCAAGGTCGGCGCAGCCCCAGATGCGGTGCAGATGCGCTTGAAGGCGGCGGGCCTCCGCTCTATCTCAAATGTGGTGGACGCCACGAATTACATCATGCTCGAACTTGGGAAGCCGACGCATGCCTTTGATCGTCGCGCGGTTGGCGCCAAGATTCATGTGCGGTTGGCGAAGCGTGATGAGACGCTTGAAACTCTGGATCACGTCTCACGAACGCTTGATGGGAGTGACCTCGTGATTGCGGATGAGCGTGGTGCCCTCGCCCTTGCAGGAGTGATGGGGGGCGCATCAAGTGAGGTAGGGGATCAGACAAGCAGCGTGATCATTGAGAGTGCGGTCTTCGCACCGACCTCCATTCGTCGCAGCGCCCAGCGGCACAGCCTCCGTTCTGAGGCCTCCCACCGCTTCGAGCGCGGACAAGAGCTCGACCTGGCGCCGGTGGCCGCTGAACAGGTTGCAGCGCTGATCAGTGCGTGGGCTGGAGGGAGCGTATGCGCGGGTTCGCTTGATAGCGATCCGAAGGCGATCGGTACGTTGCGCGCACTCCCGTTCCGACCCGCTCGCGTCCGGTCACTTATTGGTGTCGAGATTCCGAGTCAGAAGCAGGCATCGCTACTCGCCTCCATTGGCATTCAGTGCAGTGACGTAACCGCAGCATCGCCCGTCCAGGTGACACGGACACGAACGGTAAACGCGGAAAAGGGGAGTCTCCTCCTTGCAAACGTACCCGCGTGGCGGCGCGACATTGAGTTTGAAGCGGATATCGCGGAAGAGGTCGCTCGCCTTTATGGCTATGACCAAATTCCGCCAACCCTCCCTGGTCGTGACCTTCCCGGCTACCGACCACAGCCAACGACGCTGCGAGATCTCCTGCGCGCACAACTTGCCGCTCTAGGGGTGAGCGAGGCGGTCACCCATGCACTCGTGTCTGAGGCGCTCAGCGATCGACATGCGGAGCCGGTTGGCCTTGTCAGTGGGGAGCTGGCTGAGAGCGAAGGTGCTGCGAGCAGTGCGCTCCTGGCACTCGCAAATCCGCTCTCCGTAGATCACGATCGACTGCGACGCTCACTCTTGCCGAGCCTCCTTGACCGGGCAGAAGCAAACGCTCGCTACGGTGCGCAGAGTGGCGCGCTCTTCGAAGTCGGTCGCGGGTACGGCGGCGGCAGCGGCGGGCCTCAGGAGTGGACGCGACTCGCAGTGATCGCATGGGGGGAGATGGGTGCTGCGGCGCCAGGAGAGAGGCCGCGAGTATGGGATCTCAATGAGATGAAGCGAGTGATCACGTTGCTGACAGGCGTTGCGGATGCCTCACCCCGTTACCTACCGCTGGTGGATGGTGACAGCACTCTGTTGCACCCAGGGCGCTCCGCACGCATTGGCGGAGCTGGGATTGCTGGCCTCGTTGGGGAGCTCCATCCGGGAGCCCCAGAGTGGCGCGAAGCACCGCGCTTCATCCTCGCCGAGTTTGCTCTTCGCGGGTTGAGCGCTGGTCTTCCGAAGGTGCGCCAAGTCACTCTGCCGCCAACCACACCTCCGGTTCAACGTGACGTCGCGCTTGCGGCTCCTGCTGGTGTTGCGGTTGGAGACCTTGTAGCACTCGCACGTGAGGCCGTTCCTCTCGCTGTACGTGTTGAGCTCTTCGATCTCTTCTCTGGCGCTGGTCTGGCTGAGGGCGAGCGCTCTGTGGGGCTCCGTTTCACCTTCCAGCCCCCACAGGCAACAGCACTCGACGAAGCGATCAGCGATCAGCTGGCAGCGTTCACCACAAGCGCTGGGAAGAGGTTCGCAACGCGGGTGCGCGGGGCTGAAGCAGAGTGAGCCTCACGGTGGCGGCTGACGCGGTCGTCCTCTTCGGCATGGTGATCGCTGTCTGGTCTGGATGGCGTACTGGCGCGGCAAGAATGATCGTGTCAACGCTTGCGGCAATCGCAGGAATTTTCCTTGCAGCACAGGGGAGGGGGCCACTTGCAAGTGTGGTTTCCCAGGTTCTTCCGGATGCGGATGAAGTGTTAGTGAGCCTCTTGATCTTGGTTGGAGCTTCGTGGATCTTTCTCGGCCTCCTCTCGTGGGTTCTAGGAAACCTGCTTCGTGGAGTCTTGCGCACCATTCGACTTGGCCTCCTCGATGACACGCTTGGCGCGGCGCTCGGACTTCTGCAGGGACTCTTGATCTTCAGCGTGCTTCTCGCTCTCCTGAGTGCGTTGGCGGGCGTGAGTGGCCTCCCAGATCTGATCGTTGAGGTGGCGAAGGCTGCGCAGGAGTCGCAGGCGGCGGGCCTGTTGCGCGAAACGATCTACCCGCTCCTCTGGTCACTTCTCGGTGCTGGTCTGCCGAGCGAGTTGCAGCAGATCCTCCGCCCATAGGGGCGAGATGAGAGCAACGCGACCGCCGTATGACGAGCGCTCTCTCCAGCGCTTGGAATGGAGTGCGCTCCTCTCGTTGATCGCGGTGAAGTGCGCCTTCGCCCCTTCCCGGGAACGCGCCCTCGCCATGCGCCCCGCGCTCGGCGATCCGATCGCAGCGCGTCGGCGCGAGTTGACGCAGGAGATCACGGCGATCCGTCAACGTGGTGCAGATCCACACGTGGGCGGTGCCGCTGATCTTCGTCCCGCGCTCGATCGCGCGGAGAAAGGGGGTGTCCTTGACGGCGGCGCGCTCTTCGCAGTTGCCGAAACGCTTCGGGTGGCAGAACGGCTCAAAGGGGAACTGGCAAACGGCGGGCCAGCGCTGGTGCGAGTCGCTGATGAGATCACCCTGAGCAGGACGCTGCGCGGGCAGCTTGAGCGGGCGATCCTCTCTGATGGGACGCTCGCAGACACTGCGTCTCCGCTTCTGGGAGGTCTTCGCGCTAATCATCGCGGCGCACTTGAGCGGCTACGGACACGACTTGAAGGGCTTGCCCATGCAAAGGCGTACAGCCCACATCTGCAGGAGCCAATTGTCACCCTTCGCAACGGGCGGTACGTGCTCCCAGTCCGTGCGGAGGCAAAGTCAAAGGTTCCGGGGATCGTCCACGATACGAGTGCGACGGGTCAAACGATTTGGATCGAGCCGCTTGAGGTCGTTGAACTTGGGAACGCTGCGCGTGAGGCTGAGGCGGCTGTGCAGGGGGAGGAGGCGCGGATCCTCGCCACCCTGAGCGCGCTTGTAGGCGGAGAAGCTGCACCACTGCGCATAACCGTTGCGCTCCTTGCCGACATCGATCTTGCCCGAGCAACTGCTGATGTTGCGGCGGAGGCTGATTGGAACTTTGCAGCAACGCGAGCGGATGACCACCTCACGCTTCTCCGTGCACGTCATCCGCTCCTGCTCGGCGGAGTGGTTCCCATTGACCTTGAGCTCAGTGACAGCCAGCGCGTACTCCTCATCACTGGGCCAAACACGGGAGGGAAGACGGTCGCACTCAAGACCGTCGGCCTGCTTATCGCAGCGCACCACGCTGGCCTCCCAATCCCCGCCGATGCCGGCTCGGGGATCCCGCCTACGGGCGGTCTCTGGGCAGATATCGGTGACGACCAGTCAATCGCGCAAAGCCTCTCCACCTTCTCGGGACACCTGACCTCGATCTTGCG
>CAIZYO010000155.1 GCA_903937225.1 uncultured Chloroflexota bacterium
AGCCGCAGGGCTGAAGTAGTACGCCGCGGGTGCGTCCTTCTCCTTGAACTCCTCGACCGCCTTGACGTCGCATCCAGCCTTAGGGAATCGACCAAAGACCTTCCCCGCCGCTGCATACCCACGATCAATGTCTTCCTTGATGCGCACGATCAGCGCCTCTTTGCTGATCGCAACATTCTTCGGATCCGACTCTGCAGCGTCGCGCAGCTTCTCAATGGAGCCGCCGTGGCCGAGCTTGGTGGAGATGACCTTCATCTCCTCCTGGATCTCCGCCCACTCCTGGAGGCCGATCTCGTGCAACTCTTTTGGATCAAGGGTGAGGCCAGTCCAGCTGCGGATCGCCACCTTGTAGAGTTCGGCGCCGTTCGGTGCGGAGCAGAGGCCGGGCACTTCGCGTGCCTTGGTGCGGTAACTGCCAGACACCGCATCGTAGTAGCGCTTGATCTGCGGATCAACGTATTCGGCAACGACCTTGGTCAGTTCGGCGCGCTCGGCATCGCCCGCAACGTTTGCGGCGGTGACGATCGGCGACTCGCTCGCTGGGATCGCCATCAGGCCATCAAGCTGCGCAATGAGACGCTCTGTTGAGATCTTTGAGGCAACAAGGCCGCGCTTCTCCGCCTCGGTCACGCGCTCAATGTAGCCATCCATAAACTTCGGGAAGGCCTTGAGACGGCTGATCAGCTTTGCAAACTTCTCTGGCGTTGTTGCGTCTTGGAAGGTTGCGATCTGCGGGAGCAGCGTCTGCACGCCGTCCATGTGGTCCACCGCCGAGAGGAGATCCATGCGGTGGTCGTCCTTCTCAATGGCAATCGAACCACCGACGGCGATCAGGTCGCGGGTGATCTTCCACTCAATGTCAAGCCCCTCATCGCCAATAGCCTTTGCAGCCTTCGAGTACTTCTCCCACATGGCGCGATCGCGCAGGCGCGCGGCGTCTGAGGTGTCGTCGAGGGCGCCGTCGTTCACCTCTATGCCGAGGAAGGTCCCCCAGATTCGAGAGTGCGAGAGCATCTCCTTCCAAAGGTCGTCGGCGAGGGTCTTCACGGCCTGGTCGTTCGCTGAGAGTGGCTTCGACACGATCTGGGCTCCTCCCCGGGGTTCCGGGACTCCTGCGCTCAAGGGGTGAGCGCGTTCCGCTCAGGATACGGCTTGTGCCCCTTCTCGGGGGTGGCGGGGGCGCAGGGCGAGGTGCAGGAGGAGTCCGAGTGGTCCAAACATGAGGGCGAGCGTCAGCGCCGCGATACGGAGCGGCGCGCCGACGCCGCGACTGAGGCCATCAAGCCAAATGAAGCGCCCTGCGATGAGGTCGAAGGCGAGCACGTGCAGCCACACGGCGAGGCTCCCCGCTGGGGTCGCCAATGAGGCCGAGATGGCACTCAGTGTTGGGTTGAGCAAGGTCGCAAGAATCGCACCGGCGCTAGGAATCACCAGCGCTGCATACAAGAGGCCAATGGCAACGACGGGCCACGGGGTCATCATGGTGCGCCGAGTGATCTCGGCGTCTGGACGTACGGCCATGAGGAACCAGAACGGCCCGACACCGATCGTTGCGACGAGGAAGAGTGCGCTCAAAACAT
>CAIZYO010000156.1 GCA_903937225.1 uncultured Chloroflexota bacterium
ATGTCGAAGCGGTGCGTGATCGCCGTGCGCTCCACTGGGAGTCGTCGGCGCGTGACGCCGGTGCCCGACAACACGTTGTTGCTGGCTGCAGGCTCGTCCTTCTTCTTGCTGGTGTTGAGTGGCTGGGAGCGCTTCGAACCATCGCGATAGATCGCGATCGCCTTCAGCCCAAGCTTCCACCCTTCCAGGTAGACGCTCTCAATCTCTGCGGCGGTGGCAGCCTCTGGCATGTTCACCGTCTTGGAGATTGCGCCGGAGAGGAACGGCTGTGCCGCCGCCATCATGCGCACGTGGCCCATGTAATGGATGGAGCGCTGACCATTCTTCGCCTTGAATGCGCAGTCAAAGACCGAGAGGTGCTCGTCCTTAAGGCCCGGTGCCCCCTCAATCGTCTCCTGTTCGTCGATGTACTTGAGGATTGCGGCAACCTGCTCAGCGCTGTAGCCGAGCTTGGTCAGCGCCTCTGGGACCGTCTGGTTGACGATCTTGAGGAAGCCTTCACCAACAAGCTTCTTGTACTTGATGAGTGCGATGTCTGGCTCGATGCCCGTGGTGTCGCAATCCATCATGAAGGCGATCGTCCCGGTAGGGGCGAGCACGCTCACCTGGGCGTTGCGATACCCGTGCGCCGTGCCGAGCTCCAGTGCGCGATCCCACGCATCCGTTGCCGCCTTGGCGAGATCCTTCGGCAGGGTCGCCGTTGGAATCTTGTACGAGGCGTCTCGGTGCTTGCCGATCACACGGAGGAACGGCTTCTCGTTCTTCTTGTAGTCAATGAACGGTCCGCCGTGTGCCGCCGCCGTCTCGGCTGACTGCACGTAGGCCTCGCCGGTCATGATTGACGTGATCGCTCCCGCGAAGGCGCGTCCCTCGTCCGAGTCATACGCCAGGCCACGGCTCATCAAGAGCGCGCCGAGGTTGGCGTAGCCAAGCCCGAGCGGTCGGAAGCGGTGGCTGTTCTCGTCGATCATCGGCGTTGGGTAGGAGGAGTTGTCCACGAGGATCTCCTGCGCCAACAGCGTCAGTCGCGAGGCGTACTTGAAGGACTCCACGTCAAACTCGCCGTCCTCGCGCACGAACTTCATCAAGTTCAGTGAGGCCAGGTTGCATGCCGTGTCGTTCAAGAACATGTACTCCGAGCACGGATTCGACGCATAAATGCGGTCCGAGTTGGAGGATGTGTGCCAGTCATTAATGGCGGTGTCGTACTGAATCCCTGGGTCACCGCAGACCCATGCCGCCTCCGCCATCTTGCGGAAGACGTCACGTGCCTTCAGCGTCTCCACCGGCTCGCCGCTTACAACGGCGCGTGTCTGCCACGTGCCGTCGGACTCAACTGCCTGCATGAACTCGTCGTTCACGCGCACCGAGTGGTTGCCGTTCTGGAAGAAGATGGAGCCATACGCCTCACCGGTGAAGCTCGCGTCGTAGCCAGCCTCAATGAGTGCCCACGCCTTCTTCTCTTCGTTCACCTTGGAATCAATGAACTCCACAACGTCAGGGTGCTGCACGTCAAGGATCACCATCTTTGCGGCGCGTCGGGTCTTACCACCCGACTTCACGACGCCCGCGAAGGCGTCGAAGCCCTTCATGAACGAGACGGGACCAGATGCGGTGCCGCCGCCACTCATCTTCTCCTTGGCACTTCGGATTGGCGAAAGGTTGGAACCTGCGCCGGATCCGAACTTGAAGAGCATCGCCTCAGTCTTGGCGAGATCCATGATGGAAGACATGGAGTCCTGTACGCCGTTGATGAAGCATGCGGAACACTGTGGTCGCGCCTCAACGCCAACGTTGAACCAGACTGGCGAGTTGAACGCCATCTTCTGATTGACAAGCAGGTGCGTCAGCTCTGCAATGAAAGCCGCGCGATCCTCTTCTGACTTGAAGTAGTGCTGCTGCTCCGCCCACGCATCAATCTGACCGGTAACTCGACCGATCAGCTGGCGAACGCTTGTCTCTCGCTCTGGACTTCCAACATGGCCGCGGAAGTACTTGGAGACAACAACGTTTGTGGCGAGCTGTGACCAGGAGGCGGGAACCTCAACGTCCTTCTGCTCGAAGACGCTCTTGCCGCTCTCGTTGCCGATCGACGCGGTGCGCGTCTCCCAAGCAATTTCGTCGTAAGGGTGAATGCCAGCGGTGGTCCAACGTCGTGGCCAAGCGAGTCCCTTGACACCCTTGCCATCAAAGCTCAACGGTGCAAGTGGAAGTGCTGCTGGTTTCTTACCAGCGCTGATCTTCGCGCTTGCCTTCGTTGCGTCCACCAAACCGGCCATGGTTCGCTCCCTCTTCTGGCCCGGCAACGGGCCCCTCCCTCCCGTCTCCCCAACCAACGGCTGGGCGTACGGGTATTCGCGCTGTTTGCAGTGCGGAGGCGCATCGTATGCCCCCAGCGTCGCGCCGTCAACCCCTAAACCACAACATATGGTGGGGTGTAACAGGTTCGTTACAGCATATGTTGTGTTACAGGCTCCTGAGCGTGTTTGTTACAAAATGGCCGCTCTGAGCCTGCCTCAGCCGACTTCGGGCTCGGGGAGGTGCCGTGGGTGTGGAACGGGCTTACGGGGTCGGGAGGCCGGAATAGGAGTGCAGGCCGCTGAACCAGAGGTTCCCTGAGTAGGTGACCAGGACGGCCAAGAAGCCGATCACCAAGAGGAGGGCGGCGGGTCGACCCTGCCAGCCGCGCTGGCTCCGTGCGTGCAGGTAGACGGCGTAGATCAGCCACGTGGCGAGGGAGGCGGTCTCCTTCGGATCCCAGCCCCAGAAGCGGCTCCAGGCGATCGAGGCCCAGACCGACCCGAGGATGAGCATTCCAGCGAAGAGCGGGAAGCCAATGCTGACCGCCTGAAATGCGATTTGATCGAGTCGCTTTGCGGATGGGAGCCAGCGGAACCGATCCTCATCGCCCTGCATCAGATGCGCAACCCCCGCGGCGAAGGCGAAGGCGAAGATCCCGTAGCTCAACATGGCAAGTCCAACATGGATCGTCAGCAAGAGCGGGTGCTGAAGTGCAGGGACAAGCTCCGTCACTTCGTTGGGGAGTGTGGCGGCGTAGGCGAGGAGTCCGAGTGCGAGGCCGATTGCAATGACGCCGAGTGCACGCAGTCTCCCGCGGCGATCAAAGTAGATAGTGGCGGCGCAGATGCCGAATGCGAATGCGATGCTGAACTCGTAGAGGTTCCCCCATGGTCCGCGCCCGACGATCAGCGCGCGGAGAAGGAGCGACGCGCCAATCGCAGCCGTTCCAACGGTGAGGAGAGCGCCACCTGCATCGCCGGCGAAACTGCGACGATCAGACGCTTCTGCCTCACCACCGCTCAGCGCCCGTCCGAGTGATCCGGTAATCGCAGTGGTTGACGCGAGTGAGGGGCTCAGTGGTGCGCGCAGCGCTCGATCATTTGAAACGAGCAGTGCGAGGTGTGTGATGAGAAGTGCGAAGGCGGCAACCAGTGCGATACCGCCAACAACGGTGAGATAGAACGAGAGGGTCTCCACCCTTACGCGCGAGCCGCGCCGCCAGGTGGCGGACCGGCGGGGCGTTCAATCTGGACGCGGGGGCGCACCCGAATCTCCATGCCGCAGGCGCTGCAGCTCGTCATCTCGGCGAGGCGCACGGCGCTGCAGCCGGGGCATGCGAGGAGGAGGGGCTCACCCGTGATTGAGCGTGTCGCCCCCACTGGGTAGAGGGCCGCGGCGCGGGCGTCATACGGTCGACCGGCTGGGTAGAGCGGCCGCCCTTCAGCGTCACGCTCAGGAGGGGTCGGGGTGGCGTCGGCGTACTTGAGTTGTGCTCGGCGTTTGGTGAGTGCAACCAGGCCCCAGCCACCACCCGTGGCGAAGAACCAGAGGAGGACGAGGGGTGCAATGAAGAGCGGGAGGAGGACGATCAGCGCCCCCCAGTCGGGGGTGATGATGAGCGCGAGGAGTTTTAGCAGTTCATCAATCATGTGCTGATTCTAGCGTTCACGTGGTGGGCGCGCCGACGGGCCACGCTTCTTCGTTGCCCCACGCCCAGGCTGCCAGCGGCGCTCTTCCGGCCCCTCATCTTTCCCTGCCTCTCCTTCAAACGACTTGGCTGGACGCGCGCCACCCCGACCGAACCCTCCTGTTGCGCGGGTGGAGGTAGGGGTGATGGTGTTCCCAGTGATT
This sequence comes from uncultured Chloroflexota bacterium, assembly GCA_903937225.1. Taxonomy (GTDB): domain Bacteria; phylum Chloroflexota; class Limnocylindria; order Limnocylindrales; family Limnocylindraceae; genus Limnocylindrus. The sequence goes on from CAIZYO010000156.1 coordinate 4,153, forward strand.
CGATCGCGGAAGTATCGCGCGGTGATCGTGGATGCGCCGAGGCGGCGTGCGCGATCGCGTAGCTCGCGGTCATCGGTGACCACAATGATGCGGTCAGCGCGACTCAACTCTGGACGACCCACCGCTTCAATGATTCGATCGTCAGCAGAGCGCCCGCCGCCGTCACGAAAGACTTCGAGCTTGGCGTTCTGCGGGAGCGAGCGGTGGATCGCAGACTCATACGCGCGCAGTCGCACCTCATCCCAGCCGCCAACAAGGTTGTTGCCGTCTACCAAGACGCGCTCCGCTCGCGCGAGCAGCTTCCACTCCTGATCTACCATCTCATCATGCTCCTCTGCGTTGACCTTGACGGTGTCCTCTACCGCGGCAGTGAACCGATCCCCGGGGTCGGCGCACTTCTGACGGAGCGCGTTGCTGCGGGTGACCGCGTCGCCTACATCACCAACAACAGCTTCCTTCGTCAGGCTGAGTATCGCGCGCGGATTGAATCGTGTGGTGCACCCTTCGCGACCGCCTCGCTCCTGACGGCGGTTGGCCTCACCGCGGCGCGCTTTCGTGAAGCGGGCGTGCGGCGCGTCCTCGTCTATGGTGCGCCAGGCCTCGTGGATGAGCTGCGAGCGGCGAGCCTTGATGCACGAGCCACTGCCGACATCCTTAATGAGGAGGCACTTGCTGCGTGGGGTGCAGAGGGGGTCTGCGTCGGGCTCCATCGCAGCGCCACGGAGCGGGAGCTCCTCCTCGCCGCAACCGCGCTCCGCGCGGGCGCGCGCTTCATCACCCCAAACCGCGACGCCAGTTACCCCGACCCAGGTGAGCTGACGCCTGGAACAGGGGCCGCCGTCGCGGCACTTGAGGCGGCGAGCGGCGTTCAAGCTGAAGTGGTGGGGAAGCCTGCGCCAGATCTGATCAGCACTGCGGCGCGTGACGCGAACATGGCGCTTGATCGTGTGGTGATGATCGGCGACTCGCTAGAAACAGATATTGCCGCCGCAGGAGCCGCGGGCGTTCGATCCATTTTGATGTTGACCGGCGTCACCAGTGCTGATGATGCGGAACGTGCCGCCGCACTGGCTGGCAGCGCGCGACCAACACGTGTCGCGCGGGACGCCGAAGAGCTTGCGCGGATCTTGGCGGAGTTGCGAGCGGGCTAAGCGCCAGCGAGTGCAGTGAGCGCGATGTTCGTTCCGAAGGCGATGATCAAAAACTGACCGATCAGTCGCG
>CAIZYO010000157.1 GCA_903937225.1 uncultured Chloroflexota bacterium
AGTCGGCTCGCTCTTCATCCTTCCATTCGCCGCTGGGCTCTTGATCTGGCCGTACGGAACCCTTCCGCTCACCGCACTCCTTATCGTGCTCGCGGCGCGCGAAGGCGCGCAGATCGTTGGTGCAATCTCGGGTGGCGCATCAGCTGCGTGGAGTGCGGCTCTCTTGGTGGTGCCGCTCGGCGCACTTGTCGCCGTCGGCCCTGTGGAAGCGATCGCCTGCTGGGTGCTCACGTTGCTTGCGCTGATCGCACTTCAACTCACTCGTGCGCTCCGCGTCAAGCGAGGGAGCGTTGCGCCATACGCTCGTTCGCTCTTCGGTACAGTCGCAACGGCCGTCTGGCTCTCCCCACTTCTCCTCTTGCCGCTCTTCGGATTCCTTAGCGGAGATACACCCGCCCCATGGATCGCGTGGCTCCTCGCAGTAGTTTGGAGTGCTGATACAGGCGCGTACCTGATTGGTCGACGGCTCGGGAAGCGAAAGCTCGCGCCACTCATCTCCCCGCGCAAGAGCGTTGAGGGGCTGATTGGGGGACTTCTCACAGCAACGGCTTTTGGTGCCGCCGCCGCCGTAGCCTGGCTAGACGCGCCACTGATCTGGGCACTCCCAGTAAGTTTCTTTGTTGCCGTCGCTGCCGAAGCGGGCGACCTCATCGAGTCACTCTTTAAGCGCGCGGCCGGGATCAAGAACTCCGCAACTCTGATCCCAGGGCATGGTGGCGTGTTGGATCGAATTGATAGTCTCCTTCTGGCAGCGCCAGTTGCTCTCCTCGCTGCGATCCTGCTCGAAGTTGCGCGGTTCTTCCTCTCTGGTAACTGATGAGCCGACAGCGAGTCGCCATCATTGGTGCGATGGGATCAATCGGTACCCAAACGCTGCAGGTTCTTCGTGATGCACCAGACCGCTTTGAACTTGTGGCATACGCTGTTGGACGCGAGAGCGCCGCTGTACTGGAGGTAGCAGCCGCGTACCCAGGTGCAAAGCGACTCGTGGGACTCAGTGGCGTGGAACTGAGCGATGCAATCCTGGGTGCGGCACCAGATCTTGTTGTTGCAGCTGCAACGGGGCTTGTTGGCATCCACACCACGATTAATGCGCTGCGCGCTGGCGTGGCTGTTGCGATCGCCAATAAGGAGACCATCGTTGCAGGGGGTGAACTAGTGATCGGTGCCGCACGCAGCGCTGCCGCACAGCGTGGCACGTCGATCCTTGAGCGCCTGCGGCCGGTAGATAGCGAACACTCGGCCCTCTGGCAGTGTCTTGCAGGCGAATCGGCGGATCGCGTGGAGCGTTTCTGGCTAACTGCGAGTGGGGGGCCCTTTCGAACGTGGGATGCGTCGCGCATCGCGAACGCGCGAGTTGAGGATGCTCTGAAGCATCCGACCTGGAAGATGGGCGGAAAGATCACCATCGATTCGGCATCTCTTGTAAACAAGGGGCTTGAAGTGATTGAGGCACATCGCCTCTTTGAGGCGCCGATGGCTCGGATTTCGATCATGGTGCATCCGCAAAGCCTCCTTCACGGTGCAATAACCTTCACAGACGGTTCGATGAAGGCGCAGATCGGTGCCCCAGATATGCGCGTGCCAATTAGCTACGCGATGAACTACCCCCAGCGCAGCGAGCAGCCAGCCCGCGCCGTCAGCCTCGCTGATCTGCGAGAACTCACCTTTGAAGAGCCTGATCTGCAACGATTCCCTGGACTTGCGGTGGCGCTTGCGGCGGGGGAGGCTGGTGGCGCGGCGCCAGCGACGCTCATTGTTGCCGACGACATTGCCACCACCAGATTCGCTGCGGGGGAGATCCCATTTGGTGGCATCCCCGCGCTTCTTCGTGATGCGTGCGATCGCTTCGGTGGACGTGCCGCTCCGGAGAGCGTGGAGGCACTCAGCAGCCTACGAGATGAGGTGCAAGCCTTCTCGATGCAGTGGCGCCCTGCGTGATCGGGTTCTGGCCGCCCCGAGCAACCGAAGCGCAGCGGGCGTAATCTGAACGAATGACTGAGCTGCTTGCTCTCGTTGGCGGAGTCCTGGGACCCTTTCTCGTCTTACTCCTTCTGGTCGTCCCGTTGATCGTGGTCCACGAGCTAGGGCATTTCATTGTGGCTCGTCGAAGGGGGATCGCCGTCGAGGAGTTTGGTATCGGCTTTCCTCCGCGAGTTGCGGTGCTGCATCGCGGCGCCCGCACCCTTCTCACCCTGAACGCACTCCCGTTCGGTGGCTTTGTGCGCATGGCAGGTGCCACCGAAGGGAGCAGCGAACCTGACGGTTGGGAGCGCGCTTCACTCACGTCAAAAGTGCTTGTCATGCTTGCGGGCGTCGTCGTCAATCTTCTTGTCGCGTTTGCACTGATGTTCGCACTCGCGGGCCCACTTGCCGAGCGAGGAGAGCTCCTGCTAGCCGATGTGCAGCCGGGATCGCCAGCCGCGAATGCTGGGATCTTGCCTGGGGAACGCATCTCTTCACTCAACGGCGTTCCGTTTGACCGCTTCGAAACCCCGCTCGTAGGACTGCGCGAAGCGGCGGGGACCGATGTGCAGCTTACGATTCTCAGCAGCGCCAACGTCCCTCGTGAGATCACGCTTCGGCTACGCACCATTGAAGAGGCGGCCGACCAAGGAGTGCTCGGAATCAGTATCGCTGACCTTCTGCCAGCGGGCCCACTCGAACGACCCGTGACGGATGTCGTTCGCCTCGCTGCAGCGCGGACCATTGAAGCCGGGGGAGCAATCATCGGCGGACTCGCCGATCTCTTTAGCGCACCATTTCGCAGTGCCGAAGAAGGCCCAGCACTCTCGGGGCCAGTTGGGATTGCTGTTGGTGTTGCCGGAGCAGCTGAGCGACTCGGATTCAGTGGGCTCCTTCAGATTGCCGCCCTCCTCTCTGCCAATCTTGCAATTCTGAACTTGCTTCCTATTCCACCGCTCGACGGCGGTCGAGTCGCCGCACTCCTCCTTCGTCGAGCGCTTGGCGGAGAGCGCGGAAGAAAGGTCGAGCAGGCACTTGTCACGGTAGGAGCGCTGGCGATGCTGCTCCTCTTCTTCTGGATTACACTCGGCGACCTCGCAACGGTCTTTGGCGGAGGGGCCTGATGAGTCGCAACCTCCCTGTGGTCCCACGCCCAGCGGCTGATCGACCTGATCTACTGCGTCCAACGCGTCGCTCAACACCTTCAGTGAGTGTGGGAGGCGTACTTGTTGGCTCCGCACATCCGATTGTGGTGACAACAATGAGAAAAACAGCGCGTTTGCCACGCTGGATAAAAATTCGGATGGCGGGTTAAGCCGTTCTGAAGTGGCCGGCGAGAAAGAAATTGCCAAGCGGTTCAGCAGGTTTG